>CAKPHD010000011.1 GCA_934155625.1 uncultured Clostridia bacterium | reverse complement strand
CTCCTACTACTTTGTTGTTTGCTCTTCTCATATGTTTGTTCTCCCTTCATATTTTCTTCAAGTTGTATACTTAAAGATATAACAATTCAAATTAATTATAGCAATAAAAGCCTATTTTATCAACCTTTTTTCGACAATTATAATAAAATAATTTTAATTAATTAAATTATTATTTTTTACCAAGGATAACTGACTCCTATATATTGGTATTACTGCCTTATAAGATTTTTTCTATTTTCTTTAAGTATACAACTTAAAGAAAATTTCTTAATAATTTATTTCTCATAAATAGTCATTTTATTCTAATCATTGACAATCATTTTTTATTTATACCCAAAAAGACTTTCTACAATTTTGGTGTACACTTTTATTTACATCTCAATTGTTGAAAGTCTATATTTTACTTATTTTTATTGTAATTCTTCTACCTCTATTTTATCTTTTATTACAACTATCGCATAACTTCTTAAATTTGGTATTGCCTGTAGCTCTTCTGTTTTTGTATATCTTTCTAATTGCTCTTGTTTTTCCTCTGGTATCTCTATCTCTGTCATCTGATATTTTACATCTTCTTTGCAATTAGTTCTTTAAATTCATCTGTCTTAAAACCTAATAATTCATTTGCAAAATGATCATATTCATCTATTATTACATATATCTTTTCATTTCTTCTTTGTGTTCTAAATGCTTCAAATATACTTTCCAATATTCCTTCAGTGCTTTGTCTACATATATTCTGTAACTTCCGTAAGTTTTGTAACACATTTTTATAAAATCCATATTATATATTATCAAAAGAAAATCCTAAAGATTTACTTTAGTTAAGATTGTTATATCGAAAGGGGGGTTTTAATATGCCAGAAAATAGAGGATGTGGATTTGGTTTCGGCGATGATTGCTGCTGGATAATTATCTTAATACTTTTAATTTGCTGCTGCTGTGGTGGTAACAGAGGAGGATGTTGCTAATAGTCCTTTAGACATATAAGAAGCCCCTTTTTTAAGAGGCTTCTTTTATTATTAATATTTATTTTATTTTTCTAGATTTATATCCTAAAAATCCTACTACAGCTATTGCACTTATAATTCCTACTGCCATTACTGGTGTTCCAGCCTTTGGTATTGGATCTGGTGCTACTGTGTTATCAACTGGGATTCTTGTTAATTTTATTTTTGGCGTTTCTTCAGATGTTTGCTCTTTTGATGTTCCATCAAAATCTTTGTAAGTGATATGTATTTTTTCGTTTGTATCAAGTATTTGGTCTATAATTTTTTCATCAAATTCATCTTTTAATGTTAATCTATATTGAATTGTTGCTGTTTGCCCTGCTGGTAATTTTGCAAGATTCCATGTTATACTGTTTGCTTCTGTATCTATTTTAGCAGATACATTGCTAACATCTATTCCTTCAACATATGTCATTTCGAAATTATCAACTATATATTGTGGAAAATAATCTTCTACTACTATATCTTCTAATGCATTTTCAACTGGTAATAATTCACGATATATTTTTTCTGTAATTGTTTTTTCAATTTCATTATCATTTATTTTATAGAATTTTCCTTTTGTTGGACTTTCTTCTGTTCCAAATACATTTTGAATAACTTGTCCATAAGTATATGTGTTTGTACCATCAGTTCTAAATGTTGCTTCTTCATTTTCTATACCTGTTAACATTGTAATTACTTCTACATTGTTTAATGATGTTAAAGTTGATTTTGTTTCATTTATTACATCTGTTAATCCATCATATGTTACTAAATCATTATGTCCTACTGCTAGGTTTGGCAATCCATCTGTTAATACTATCATATATTTATTATTGTTTTCTGATGTGTATTGACTTTTTGCAAGTTTTAGTCCTGAATCTAAATTTGTATATTGTCCAGTTCCTTCAATTGCAGATATTTTTGTTTTTAATGTTGATACATCATTTGTAAAGTCACAAACTTTTTGTGCATCTGCTTCTGTTCCTGTAATTATATATCCATTTGAGTCTTTTTCAGCTCCTGTTGAAAACGTAACTACTCCTATTTTTAATGAAGTTGGGTTTGCTTTTAATAAGTCTTCTACTAATTTATTAGCAGATTCTAATACTAAATCTTTTCTTGTTTTCTCTCCATCAATTTTTTGATTCATACTACTTGAACTATCAATTACTAACATCATTTCTCCTGATGGTATCATTGATTTTGCTGCATTGTTTACTTTTAATTGTAATGTAACTTGATGTTTTGTTAAATCTGTTTCTACTAGTTTTTTCTCAAATTCTGCTGATTCGTTTAATTTTATTGTACATATATTGTCTTCTACTACTTCCATTGTAACATCTGTTGCTTTGGCTGTTGCAAATACAGTTGATGCAATCATTGTTATTATTAAAAATATTATTAATGTTATTTTTTTCTTCATATCTTTACACCTCTTTTTTATTTTACTATATCAAATTTATATTTTCAATAGTTTCTTTGTTTTTTCATCCGTTTATTATCTGTCTAATTTATCCAAATTGTCTAATGCTTTTCCTGTTCCTAATGCAACACATGAAACAGCATCATTTGCAATCATAACATTTATTCCAGTTTTTTCTTGTAATAACTTATCTAGTCCATCAACTAGACATCCTCCACCTGTCATGTATATTCCTCTATCACTTATATCTGCTGATAGTTCTGGTGGTGTTTTTTCTAATACAGAATGTACTGCATCTACTATCATCATTGCTGGTTCTATAAGAGCTTCTAGCATTTCACCAGAATATACTTTTATATTTTTTGGTAATCCAGTTGCTAAGTCTCTTCCTCTTATTTCCATATCTGCTTCTTGCATTTTTGGATATACACATCCAATATTTATTTTTAAATCTTCTGCAGTTCTTTCACCTATCATTATATTGTGTTTCTTTTTTATGTATTTTACTATGTATTCATCAAATTTGTCTCCTGCAACTTTTAATGATGTGCTTTCAACTGAGCCTCCAAGTGATATTACAGCTATATCTGTTGTTCCTCCACCAATGTCTACAACCATATTTCCACATGGTTTTGCTATATCAATACCAGCTCCTATAGCTGCTGCAATTGGTTCTTCTATTAAGAACACTTTTCTTGCTCCTGCTTGATTTGCAGCATCTATTACTGCTTTTTTCTCAACTTCTGTAACTCTTGATGGTATACATATCATTATTCTTGGTGCAAATAAAGTTCTACCATTTATTTTACCAATAAAGTATTTTAACATTTTTTCTGTTACAGTATAATCTGATATTACACCTTCTCTTAAAGGTCTTGTTGCAACTATATTTCCTGGTGTTCTTCCAAGCATTCTTCTTGCTTCTTGTCCTACTGCTAGAACCTCTCTTGTATTACTGTCTACAGCAACTACTGATGGTTCTCTTAATACAACCCCTTTTCCTTTTACATATGCTATTACTGTTGCTGTTCCTAAGTCTATTCCTATATCTTGGCCCAATCCAAATTTAAACATTCTATACATTCCTTTCTTATTTAAGCATTTATTTTGTAAAAACTATCATTTGTTTAAATTCATTATTACTACACCTGCTATAATTAATGCAGCTCCACTAATATTTAATCCTGTTAATTGCTCTTTTAAAATTAGCCAAGATGCAATTAATATCATTATTTGCGCTACTCCATTACATATTGGTGATATGAAACTTAAATTTTCAAACATCATAACAATTCTTGTATATAATAAAAAACTTATTATATAACATACAAATCCTAGTGCACTTATTAAACTTATATTAAAATCAAATTCTCCTGCTGAAATTGAAATCTTTCCTGCATTTCCACCTTTTTTCATTAAAATCAATCCTGATACTGTAAATATCAAGTAACATACTATCATTAAAATTTTCATTATTTCTTTTCTCCTTATTTTCATTTTTCTTCCCTTTCTTGGTTTTTTTCTGTTTCTTTTACAATATAAATAGGTCTATGTTTTACTTCTAAATAAGTTTTTGACAAATACTGTCCAATAACACCAATTGAAAATAACTGTATTCCACTAACAAAAACTATTATACATACAAGTGATGGCCAGCCTGCAGTTGGGTCTCCATATATTAGTGTTCTGATTATAATAAATATAATTGCTAAAAATGAAATTATGCAAAATACTAATCCTAATACTGAGGCTAATATTAATGGTGTTGTTGAAAATGCAGTTATTCCTTCTAAAGCATATTTAAACAATTTCCAAAATGACCATTTGGTTTCTCCTGCTACTCTTTCTACATTTTCGTATTCTAACCATTTGGTTTTAAACCCTACAAAGCTAAATAGTCCTTTTGAATATCTATTGTATTCTTTTAACGAAATTATTGCGTCTACTACTTGTCTTTTCATTAATCTATAATCTCTTGCACCATCTACCATTTCTATATCTGACATTTTATTTATTATTTTATAAAACATCCTTGCAAAAAAACTTCTAATTGGAGGTTCACCTTTTCTAGTTACTCTTCTTGTTCCAACAGCATCATAATTTTCGTTTATAATTGAATCATACATTTTTCTTAATAATGATGGTGGATCTTGTAAATCTGCATCCATTAATGTAACATAATCACCTGTCGCTGATTCTAATCCTGCAAGCATTGCTGCTTCTTTTCCAAAATTTCTAGAAAATGATACATATCTTACTTTATTATCTTTTTGTCTCAGTGCTTTTATTTCTTCTAAAGTTTTATCTTTTGAACCATCATTTACAAATATATATTCAAAATCTGCAATATTTTCAAAGTCTTGTTTTCTTACTCTTTCCATTTCTTCGTAAAATAGTGGTAATGCTTTTTCTTCATTATAACAAGAAACTACTACTGATATTTTTTCCATTCCTTCCTCCTTATTTTACTAAAATACTATTGTTATAATACCTAGAAATCTTTTTTAATTCATCATTAACATATTCAACTCCATATCGTTCTATTAATGTTCTTTCTTCTGAGAATAAATTAGTTCCTAGGCCTAATCTATTACCATCAATTTGCGCCCCTAATGATCCTAATGTTGTTGGATATAAATCCATTGTTGAATATGTTCTTTGGGTATTTTCCGCTTCTACAGCAGGATTTATTATAACATTAACAACTTTTTTTTCATATTGTTCTCCTTCTTCTGGTTCAAAAAAGTTTGCTTGCATTGTTAAATGGTCTCCAGCAATGACTATTGTTGTATTATCATAAAAGTCTTGCTTTTGAATCCATTTTACTAAATCTCCAACTCTTTTACTTGAACAAGATATTACATTTTTATATTGTTCATCCCATTTGTTGGGACAATCATTACATAAAAATCCATCTGGAAAATGTGTATCTGCTGTTAGCATTGTAAAATTAAATGGTTCTTCTTGCTGTGATAAATTTAATATTTTTTCTTTAGCATATTCAAATAGTTGGTCATCTGTAAATCCCCACCAAATTTGTTCATCGGCTTTTTTTTCTTCTCTTGCTGATTCAAAATCCCATATTTCATAATTTCCATGTTGTTTAAATAAATTTTTTCTTCCACCAAATGTCGCATCAGAACCAAGTAAAAGATAATTATGATATCCATTGTCTTGTAATACTTGTCCTATACTATATGCTCCTGGTAAAAATGTACTATATTCTCCCATAGCATTGTCTTCTATTGATAATTTTAGTGGAACTCCTGCTGTTTGTGCTGACATTGCTCCTACTGTCCATGTTGTTCCATATAATGTATATGCTCCTCCTAATTTGTCTGTGTCTGAGAAATTGGTATTTTCTTTTGCTAATTTTGATATTTCTGGAATTAAATCATCTTTTGATAATCCTCCATCTTTTTGTGAATAGTATGTTGTTTCCATTGATTCTAGGAATATGTATATTAAATTTCTTTTTTGTTCTGGAAATTCTATTTTAGTTTTTTCTGGTCTTACATATTCTTTGGCTATAAAGTTTGAGTCATGTGTCTGACTTTGAATGTATTCTTTTATGTCTGTTGTTTCTATTATTTTATTAATACTAATAATTAATATTAATATTGATATGCAAAGACTTGTTAATGTAGTTCTCCTTCTTTCTGCTGTATGTATTTCTTTAATTATTTTTATGTCTTTTACCATTGGATATATTAATACAAATGATATTATTGCTGTTGGAAATATTACTTTCAATAAGCATTGTTTAAAAAATGTGAATATTATATCTGTATTTGTCCCTTCCATTGGTACTTTTAAATGGAATATTATTTCATCCATTGAGAGATGTCCAAATGTGTCATATAACCAATCTAATGTAACTGTTGCTCCAAATGCAATTAACAGAAATACTACAATAGCTATACATACAATCCTTTTTTTCATTTGTTATACGTCTACTCCTTTGTTTGGTTTTGGATATATTTCCAAGAGTCTTTACACATATCTTCTAATGTTTTTTCTGCTTTCCATCCAAGTTCTTTTTGAGCTTTTTCTGGATTTGAATAACATGTTGCTATATCTCCTGCTCTTCTTGGTGCTATTTTATATTTTACTGGTTTTCCTGTTGTTTTTTCAAATGCTTTTACCATATCTAAAACACTATATCCTGTTCCTGTTCCTAAATTATATATGTATATTCCTGTATTTTCTTTTTCTAGCTTTTCTAATGCTTTTATATGTCCTTTGGCTAAATCTACTACATGTATATAGTCTCTTACTCCTGTTCCATCTGGTGTATTATAATCATTTCCAAATACTGATAGTTGCTCTAATTGACCTGATGCTACTCTTACTACATATGGCATTAAATTATTAGGAATTCCTTGTGGTTCTTCTCCTATTAATCCACTTTCATGTGCTCCTACTGGATTAAAATATCTTAGTATTGCTATATCCCATGTATTGTCTGATTTATATAAGTCTTGTAATATTTGCTCTATAAATAATTTTGTTGTTCCATATGGATTTGTTGTTCCTCCTATTTTGCATTCTTCTGTTAAAGGAATTTTTTCTGGTTCTCCATATACTGTTGCTGATGAGCTAAATATGAATTTTTTTACATTGTATTTTTTCATTGTTTCTAATAATACTAATGCTCCTGAAATGTTATTTTCATAATATTCTAGTGGTTTTTGTATTGATTCTCCTACCGCTTTATATCCTGCAAAGTTTAATACTGCTTCTATTTTGTTTTCTTCAAATACTTGCTCTAATGCTTTTCTATCTAAATAGTCTACTTTATAAAATTTAAAATCTTTTCCTGTTATTTTTTTTATTTTGTCTAGTACTTCTGGATTACTGTTTGAGAAATTGTCTATTATTACTATTTTTCTTCCTGCTTTTAATAGTTCTACTGCTGTGTGACTTCCTATATATCCTGCTCCACCTGTTACTAGTATTGACATTCTTTTTCCTTCTTTCTTTTGATTTTCTTTCTTCCCCTTTTTTTGCACTTGTATTGTACCACTAAATTATAATTATTTCAATAGAAATTAATAATATTAGTAACTAAAAAGTAGGAAATTTTCATCCCTACTTTTTAATAATTAATATTTTTTGTAACATATACTCATGTCTACATTTACTCTTCCATCTTTAACAGGAGCATAAATTCCTGGTACTGATTCCGAACTAGTATATTGCCACATATTGTATCTATATCTATAATCTGTTGTTTTATTAACATCCCCTGTATACTGTGCAACCCATATATCACAATTATTTAATTGATTAACATCTAATTTATCATAAAACCAATTTCTACTAGCATATACAGCTGGTTTATATCCTGCATTTTTTATTGTTTCGCAAAATACTCTACATACTGCAGTTCTTGTTGCTACATCTAATTGATCGGCCCTTCCTTCGTAATCTAATACTCCATTAGTCTTTGATGTAGAATATTCTGTGTCTATTACTATTGGATATCTTACATTAACATTATATTTTCTTACTAAGTTTAAAACATAATTAGCTTCTTCTATAGCTTCTTGCTCATTAATTGCTTGTGTAAAGAAATATAATCCTATATCAATTCCATTTTTGCTTGCTTCTTTTACATTTCTTTCAAATTTATTATCTGTCATTAGTTTCCCTGATACAAAACCCCTATATCCAGCTCTTATTATTGCATAATCCACTCTACCTGATTTTCTAACTTCTGACCAATTTATATTTCCATTAAATGTACTAACATCAATTCCATATTTTATGCTTAATTCTTTGAACTTGAATTGTTGTGCATTTGATGCATTTCCTGTGTATACTTGTACATTTGTTCCATCAATCGTTTTATTTCCATCTATGTCTATATACAAGTTTGTAGATTTTGATTTTATTTTGTAATATCCATTTCCAGCAACTTCAAAACTCCATAATTGTTCCTCTTTCCCATTATATTCAGTTTGCACAACATTGCCAGATTGAACAGCTAACACCTTATTTGAATGTCTTGCTGTTATTTTACAATATGTATCATTTATATATTCTATTTTAAATATTTGTTGATTTACACTATCAAATGACCATATTTGTGCATTTGCTCCATCTTCAGTAGAACCTGCAGCTATATCTATAACTTTACTTTCATCTTGTTTTGCTGCTATATTGTATGAATCTGAATCTATCATTTTTGTCTTTTCAAATTTGAATTTTTGAGAATTTGTTTCATTTCCTTCATATATTTGAACATTGGCACCATTACTAGCATTCCCACTTTTCACGTCTAAATATAGATAAGAATTTGCTGCTACTATATAATAATATCCATTTCCGGCATTTTGCAAAATCCACTTTTGAGCTTTTGTATTATTGGATTCATATTGCCAAACATTAGCACCGTCATCTTTTCCATTACTTTGAACATCTAATACTTTTCCAGAATTTACCGACATTATTTCATAATAGTTTTCTTTTTTATTATATGTTAGCTGAAATTTCTGCTGTTGTACATTATCATTAGTCCATAGTTGTACATTTGCACCATTATTATATGAACCAGCAGAAACATCTATATATTTATCATTACTTAAAACTGATTTTATTTTATACACTCCATCTTCAATTAATTGTTCTCCTTCAATTTCTTGTTCAGCTTTTACTAATTTAAATTTTTGTGCATCTGTTTCATTTCCTTCATACATTTGTATTGTTGGATTCCCTGATAGGTCTCCTCCAGGTATATCAATAACTAATCCATTACATCTTGCAATTATATAAAAGTATCCATCTCCTGCATCTTTTATAATCCATTGTTGTATTGTTGCTTCATTATCTTGTTGGTTTTGTACAATTGCTGTTCCATTAGTATGTTTTCCCTCTCTTACTTCTAGCACTTTTTGAGATTTATATTGTTTTATTTTATAATATCCATTGTTTAAATAACTGATTTCAAATGCTTGTGTTTTATTTACTACATTTAATCTATTTTCAAATTTTGCTTTTGCATTATTTGAAATAGAATTATTTTCTATTTGTAGAACTTTATTTTCATTTGACTTAGCTATTATATTATATATTCCGTCTTCTATTTTTGTACTTTCATTTTTTTCTGCTTTTACAAATTTAAATTTCTGAGCTTTCGTTCCATTATCTTCATACATT
This sequence comes from uncultured Clostridia bacterium, assembly GCA_934155625.1. GTDB lineage: Bacteria > Bacillota > Clostridia > TANB77 > CAG-508 > CAG-269. The sequence continues at coordinate 29,524 of CAKPHD010000011.1, read as the reverse complement.
TGTATATTCGCACCATTACTTGAATCTCCACATGATATATCCAAATTCAATAAATTACATTTTGATATTATATTGTAATATCCATCTTCAGTTTGTTTTAATACCCATTGTTCTGCATAATCACTCTTATTTGTTGTATATTGTGCAACATTCGTGCAATTTTCTTGTCCACCATATGATACATCTAATGATTTATTAGAATGTACTGCTGTAATTATATATGTATCTGATTCTTTATTATATTCTATATCAAATTTTTGATATTCTTTTTTCTGATTTTCCCATATATGTACATTAGCAAAATTTTCATATTTTCCATCACTTATACTAACTACTTTGCTTTCATTTAAAGCTGAAGCTATATAATATGTTCCATTTTCGATTCTATCTGTTTTTAATTCTTCGATTTTAGTAAAACTAAATTTTTGTGCATTCGTGCCATTTCCTTCATACATCTGTATTGTTGGATTCTCTTCTACATTTCCTGCTGGAATATCAATATATAATCCATTGCATCTTGAAATTATATAAAAATATCCATCTCCTGTATCTTTTATAGTCCATTGTTGTAATGTTGATTCACTATCTACAGAATTTTGAATTATTGGCGTTCCATTCTCTTGCTTACCTGCACTTACTTCTAAAGCTTTTAATGATTTTTGTTGGATTATTTCATAATATCCATTGCCTAAATATTTTATTTCAAATATTTGCTTTTTATTTGGTATATTTAGTCTTCTTTCAAATTTTGCTCTTGCATTATTTGATATAGAGTCACTTTCTATCTGTAATGCCTTATTATCATTTAATTTAGTACCAATTGTATATATACCATCTTCTATTGTTCTATTTTCTTTATTTTTTTCTGCCTTTATGAATTTAAACTTTTGAGCTTTTGTTCCATTACCTTCATACATTTGTATATTTGCACCATTACTTGAATCACCACATGCTATATCCAGATTTAAATAATTACATCTGGATATTATATTATAATATCCATCTTTCGTTTGTTTCAACACCCATTGCTCTGTCTCTCCTTTATGTGTTTGATATTGCGCAACATTCGTGCAATTTTCTTGTCCACCATATGATACATCTAATGATTTATTAGAATGTACTGCTGTAATTATATATGAATCAGCACTTTGATTATATTTTATATCAAATTTTTGGTATTCTTTATTTTTATTTTCCCATAAATGTACATTAGCAAAATTTTCATATTTTCCATCATTTATGCTAACAACTTTATTTTCATTCAAAGCTGAAGCTATATAATATGTTCCATCTTCAATCTTATCTGTTTTTAACTCTTCCACTTTTGTAAAACTAAACTTTTGAGCATCTGTTTCATTTCCTTCATATAATTGAATCATTGCATTTTCATATGCTTGTCCAGCTGGAATATCTACATATAATCCACTACATCCTGATATTATATAATAATATCCATCATTAGTTTCTTTTATAATCCATTTTTGAGCAATAGTATTATTACCAGTATATTGCTGTAAGTTTATTCCACTATCTTTACTTGCTGCTGGTACATCTAATACCTTTAGTGAATGTTCAAATGTTAGTGTATAATAACCATTTCCTACACTAGTAACTTTTATTTCTTGACTTTTATTTTTTCCTTTTGTTTTACCTGACAATTGAACTTTTTCACAATTGTCTTTAGATTTATTACTAACTTCTAGTACCATATTTTCATTTATTTTTGAGGCAATTGTATATACTCCATCTTCAAGTTGTTTTGTTTTTTCTACTGCTGTAATTTCTTTTTTTTCGATTTCGTCATTGTTTTGTTCTTTTACACTACTATTTTCATTTTTGTTTTCTTCTTCATTAACTTTTTGAGGTTCTTCTTCCATTTCTACTTTTTCTTCTTTTGTTTCTATTTCTTCCTCATCACTATTTATATCACTTTTTTGTTTTTCATCATCCTCTTTTGTTTTTTCTTTAATTGTTTCATCTTCTAATTCTTCATTCGTTTCATCTACTTGTATATTTTCTACATTAGTTGCATAATTAATAGTTGGAAAAACAATTGGAAAAATTAATATAAATACCATTGCTATGTACAAAATTTTTAATAATCCTCTCTTCATATTTTCACTCATTCCTTTCTTCTAAATTTTTCTATTTCTATTATATATTTTTATTTATCGAAAATCAATATTTAAAACACAAAAAAATTTGGCAAAAAACGCCAAATTTTTTCTTTCTTTTATAAAACTTCTTTGCATTTTTCTAATGCCGCTTTTATTACTTTATCCATATCATAATACTTGTAATTTCCAAGTCTTCCTCCAAAAATAACATTCTTTTCTTGTTCTGCTAGTTCTTGATATTTAGCAAATAATTTGTTGTTTTTTTCATCATTTACTGGGTAATATGCTTCATCGCCTTTTTTCCAGTCTTGTGGATATTCTTTTGTTACTACAGTTCCTTTACATCTATTAAATTCAAAATGTTTATGCTCTATTATTCTTGTATATTTTTGATCATGACTTGTATAATTTACAACTGCATTTCCTTGATAATTGTCAATGTCATCATAAATTTCATTTTTAAATTTTAAAGAACGCCATTCTAAATTTCCAAATTTATAATCATAGAATTCATCCATCATTCCTGTATATAATATAGTTTCTGCCATTTCATTATATTTATCTTTATTTTTCAAATAGTCTACACCCAGTTCAATGTCAGCATCAGCAAGCATTTTTTCAATTATTACATTATAGCCACCAATTGGAATCCCTTGATATCTATCATTAAAGTAATTATTGTCATATGTAAATCTCACTGGCAATCTTTTTATAATAAATGCTGGTAATTCCTTACAATCTTTTCCCCATTGCTTTTCTGTATATTCTTTTATTAGCTTTAAATATATGTCTTTTCCGATTAATGATATTGCTTGTTCTTCTAAATTTTTTGGTTCTGTTATATTATATTGTGCTTTTTGCTCTTCTATTTTTTCTTGTGCTTCTTTTGGTGTTACAACTCCCCATAGTTTTGAAAATGTATTCATGTTAAAAGGTAAATTATAAATTTCTCCTTTATAATTTGCTATTGGAGAATTTACATAGTTGTTGAATTCTACAAATTGATTTACATATTCCCATATTTCTTTATCACTTGTATGGAATATATGTGCACCATATTTATGTACATTTATTCCATTTATATTTTCACAATATATATTTCCACCTATATGATTTCTTCTATCTATAACTAAACATTTTTTACCTTTTTTGCTTGCTTCATAAGCAAATACAGCTCCATATAATCCAGCACCAACTATTAAATAATCATATTTTTTCATATCTATACCTCTTTTACCATTTTATATCTATTTTTAGTTTGTTTATCATAAAATTATATAATGCTAAAAATATTCTGAACAATCCAGATTTGTATATTTTTCTCATTATTGCAACTTTTGTGTTAGATTTGTGTTTCATGCAATATGATAATTTTAAATATTCTGATGTCCTCCAACTTGAAAAATTAGTGTCTAAATATTCTTTGTTTTTCTTTAATTCTTCTTTGAAATTACTTGTCTTGTCTGCTGAAATTCTAAACATTAGTGAAATTCCAAAATGTAAGAATGCCATTGCATCTAAAACAGGTAATAATCTTTTTCCAGCCTCTTCGCTTTCATATATTTTCTTAACATCTAGCATTGCTTTCTCTGTTGATTCTAATTGTTCTTTTTTTATTGTTGCCATTATTGAATCTGATCTTACCATATAATAATATAAACTGTCACCTATAAAAGATATTTTATTTGTATTTAAATATGCCATCAATAAAAACATCATATCATCAAATATTCTTGGTGGATTTGGCAAATTGTGCATATTTTTTAAAACTTCTGCTTTATATAATTTATTCCATAATGCTGTATTTATAGATAATATGTCTTCAGGATTTTTTTTCATATCTATTACTTTGCCAGCAAACTGTGTCATTTCTGTAGAATATACATGTCCAGTATCTACATCTACTCTGTCAAATCCACATACTGATATATCAGCATCTGATTCTTTAGCAGCATTATATAATTTTTCAGCATAATCTGTTGATATGTAATCATCTGAATCTGTGAATCCTATATATTCTCCTTTTGCTATTGCAATTCCATCAAAGCGGCCTTTCCAAACCCCTTCATTTTGTTTATCTATTATTACAATATTTTTATTTGGATATTTTTCTTTATACTCTTTTAATATATTTAAACAGTTATCTGGTGAGCCATCATTTATACATATAATTTCAACACCATCTAATGTCTGATTTACTAATGAATCCATACTTCTATTTAAATATTTTTCTACTTTATAAACTGGTACAATTATACTTACTTTAATTTTTTCTTCCATAACTAGTTCTCCTTTTTCTTTTCATATTCTTCTAATGCTATATAATGATCTAAGTTTTTCACTTTTTCATTTAACATTGCTATTTTTAGGTTGCTCATAAAATTTTCTACTAATAAAAAACCTATTATTGCGAAAAATACGAAATTTACAGGTGCCATAAATCCTAATTTTATTGAAATCCATTCTACTGCATTAGAAAATACACTCATTAGTATTAACAAAAAACTTCCAATAATCCATATTATTGAATCAGCAACTCTCATTTTACATTGTTTAACTTTCTTTATACATAATACGAAAGAAAGTAATGAGCAAATAATCAATCCTACTCTTAATATTATTGACATTTTATTTTCCTCCCTTTTTTGTAAATGCTCTTATAAATACAATTGAAAACATCATACTTAACATATATTCTATTGATTTAAAAGTATTTAAATAGCTTTCTCCAAATTCTCTTTCTTTCATCTCAACTTGAACCTCTTGAACATTTAATCCTTTTTTTATCATGTAAACTATTGTATCTGGCTCAGGAGTTAAACTACTATTTGTTATGAATTCTTTTATTGCTTTTTTATTATATGCCCTCATTCCTGATGTTGGATCTGTTATCCTTTTTCCCGTTACCAATTTTATTGCAAATTGAATTATATTACTTCCTAACATTCTCATTGAATGTGGCTTTTTTTCTTTTTCAAATCTTGACCCAATTGCTATATCACAATTTTCTTTTTCTATTTTTTCAACTAAATCTTTTAAATACTTTGCTTGATGTTGTCCATCTCCATCAAATTGTATAGCAATATCATAATTATTTTCATACGCATATTTCATTCCAATTTGAATTCCACTTGTTAGTCCATAATTTACTGGTAATGAAATCATATTAAATTCATTTTTTTCACATACTTTTTTTGTATTATCTTTTGAACAATCATTTACTACAACATAATCATATTCTGTATTATTTTTTACATCATTTACAGTTTTTTCAATGTTTAGCTCTTCATTATATGCTGGTATTATTATTAATACTTTCACTTTTAGTTCTCCTTATTTTTTATATTTTCTATTTGAGTATATCTTAATAATTCTAATTCATATTTTTCTCTATTTTGCTTTACTACTGTATCTAATATCACTCCACATTGTGCTATTATTAATGCAAATGTCATTATTCCTGTTGCTAAAATAGCAGATGGTACTTTTGTTATAAAGCCTGTCCTAAAGAATTCTGCAATTACTGGCACTCCAACAAGTAACCCTATTACAACAAATATTAATGAAATGATCCAGAAAAATTGACGTGGTTTAAAATCTTTAAACATTTTTATAATAGTTTTTAATACTTTTATTCCATCACTTACTGTATTTAATTTTGAAGAACTTCCTTCTGGTCTATCTCTATATACTATTGGAATTTCTTTTATTATAAATTTTTTATCAAGTGCATGTAAAGACATTTCTGTCTCTATTTCAAACTTTGGACTCATTACTGGCATTGTTTTTACAAATAATTTATTAAATACTCTATAACCTGTCATTATATCTCTTAAGTCTGTTTTAAATGCAATATTTATTGATTTTTTTACTAGGTTATTTCCAAATTCATGAAAATGTCTTTTATTTTCTTTTTGATATGTACCATTTGTTAATCTATCGCCTATTACCATATCAGCTTCTCCATCAACAACTGGTTTTATTAATTTATGTACTTCTTCAGCTGGATATGTATCATCTCCGTCTACCATTACATAAATGTCTGCTTCTATATCTCTAAACATGCTTCTTACAACATTACCTTTTCCTTGCCTGTATTCATGTTTTACTATTGCTCCATTTCTTTTAGCAATTTCTGCTGTTTTATCTTTTGAATTATTATCATATACGTAAATATCTGCATCTGGTAATTCTTTTTTAAAGTCTTTTATAACTTTTTCTATTGTAATTTCTTCATTATAACATGGTATTAATACAGCTGTTTTCATTATTTATCTCCTTTTTTTATATATTTTTTTAAATCAGATATTTGAATGCATTCCCCCATAGCACTTAAAATTGCAAAAATTGTCATTGCTTGAATTTTATTTGTAAACCAACTATGTATTGATGAATGTCCTGCGAATGTAATATACCATACATATGGCACTATTGCAATACAAATTAATGTAATTATTACACTACAATCTTTAATTTTCTTTTTAGTTAATACAAATAATATTGCCCAAATTATAAAAATAATTGTTAATAATTCTTTTGCAGTTGGAATAAAGAAAAAGTCAAAATTTTGCTTTAAAACATCTATTCTCTTTACTGGATATTCCTCATTTCCATTTACTCTAAATAATATTTGATTTATTGCTAATGAAATAGCATCTTTATGCAATATAATAGAAGCTATTACCCATTTGGTAAAAAACAATAATCCATATCCAATTGTCCACATTATTCCTAATTTTACGCTAAGCAAAATTTGATCTAATAATTTAGTTTTTCTTCTATTTTCTAATAGTATAGTTAAAACTATTGGCAACCCTAATGTTATTAATGGATAAGTTAATAAATCAAAATATGTTGCAAGTGCCCCAGTAATAAAAAATATTACTGGGATAAATTTTGGTTTTTCATATTTATAAGTAACTAATATTGCTATCATTGATATAAGAGTTACAATAAATATGAAACTATATTGTAATGACATTGGAATTAGTATTACATACATCATACATATTGTTATAATAAATGCAATAACTGTTTTTAACCCTAATTGCTTGCTTATTAAATATATTGTTATTCCTAATAATAAAAATATCACAAACATAAATATGTATCTTATTTCTACATAATTATATCTCATCAATAATGGTCTAAGTACAACTTGAGAACCATGCCAATACCTAGAATATTCACTATTATTATATTGACTATCTGTCAAATTATTTTCTAAAGAAGATATCCCTCCTTTAGTTTCGTCTTCATAATAAGAATTTTCCATAGCTCTTACTAATGTTCTCTGATCTTCTCCCATACCCTTATTCATAGCAATGTTAAGCATTAAAGCATCTGTGTGATTATCCATCATCGCTCCTGCGTGTCCTAAAAAAAATGGTGTATATCCTGTTCCTTCAACTTTTAACTGTCCCACAGATTCTTTTATATTTTCTCTTATTGTACTATTAGGCAATAAATAACTTCCTATTATAAGCGCTGTAAAAAAAATTGTAATTCCCACATATATCAAAATATATGTTAATATCTTTTTTGATATTTTCTTTATTTTTTCATTCACCATTACATTCTCCTTAATAATTAATTAAATATATATATTGGCTATTTTCATCATTACTGTACTTACTTTCTAAATTAAATTCGTCAATTATTTCATCACTACATTTTTGACTACTATAATAATATTTTATTCCTAACTTCTTAAAATCTTCATAGGTTAATGTTGCTAAGTATGAATCAGGAGCTAACAAAGAGAATGATGTTTCTTTTCCTAACGCTATATGTATATGTGCAAATCTATTATAAACTTCGTCATATTTTCCTTCTGGATCTAATTCTTTTAACCATTCGAAATTTGGATACATATGTACTCCATTTAGTGTTTTTACCCCATTTGCAACTAAATATTGTCCAGTTATATTGCTATTTCCTGCCCATAAAGCATTTTCATCACTTGATTTTATTTCTTGTATTTCTTTAGAAATTTGTGTATTCTTTATTGGAGAAAGTCCAATACATATTGGATTGATAGTTGCACCTGCAATTATAGCAATTATACACATACTATAACACCATGCTTTTTTATTTCCTGTTATCATAAAATATGTTATAGCAAATATTACAATACTCCATATTTCTATTTTAACAAAATTAAAATATTGTGCATAACTTGAATGTTTTATTAAAATATATGATACTATAACAACTAACATAGAGATTATAATTGATTGAGCTTTTGTAAATATTTTTTTTGCATCTGTTTGTTTAATTATTGCCAATGTTAAGATTGTTCCAATCATACCAACTACTACATGTAGTCTTGGACTTGGTACCATAGACATTAGTGTTAGTTTTGCAAATAATTCTCCAAATCCTATAAATTCCCATAATAAAAATATTGTATAAAGAACTGTAAGACTTATTATTAATTTTACTCCTGGTTCATTCTTTTTTTCCTTTATATTTTTTATATTATAAATTAGTAATATTATTAATGCTATAAATGGATATATGTAACTACTTTCTTCACATGGATTTGCTATACTTTTACTATATGGGAAAAATATATTTGTAAAATATGAAATAAATCTATCTATCTTAAAGTCTCCACCAACTGATACTCTATTACCTGGATATACTGTACTCATCATTATTACAATATCATTCCAACATACTAATATATATCTTGCCATTATTCCAGCAATGCCTAAAATAGTTATAGCCATTATTATTATATCTGTTTTTGTAAGTTTTTTTACATTTGGAATAAAATCATTTAACATTACAACTAACATAAAAAATGCAAATGGTACTTGGAATGCTGGATATAATACAAATGCAAATGATGTTATCGAAATTAATAATCCAACTGCTAATCCTATCTTTCTTTTAATATTCCATTCTAAATTGTTCATATAGTAACTAAACAGTACTATTGTTGCCATTCCAAATATATATCCATCAGCTATTGCTGAACTTAGCCACCACATTATAGCAGGTGCTAATGCTAATACTATTCCTCCTGTTAATGTAAGCAAATTGTCTTTTTTAGTTATTTTCATTGCGAATTCAATAGATACTAGTACTAATAAAATTATTTTTAACATCCAATAAAATGAAAATCCAAATTCTTCTCCAAACAATATAAATCCCCACATTAATGGTTTTCCTATTGAAACAATATCTATTACTGGAGTTATCATCATTAACGTATTTAAGTTTCCTTGCCCAATATTTTCATTATATATCTTATAAGCATCTGGTCCTTGCATTGTTCCCAACATAAGCGCTGATTGAGTTAGCCATTCATCAGATCTTATTCCTCTAGCAACACCTAATATAGTATTTTTACTATCAGGTTCATTTACATATGAACTCCACATGCTTATTGAAGATAAATTTACTCTTAGCAAGACTGTAGCAACTAGCACAATCCCTGCTATTCTGTATCTATATTTTATTATAAATTCTGCTATTTTATTTAATTGTTTATCATATTTTTTTAATAATTTATATATTCCAATTAATATATATATTCCATAGATAAGACCAATTCTAAGTAATGCAACTTTATTAATTTCTATTTTTCCAAATATCAATATTTCTATTAAGAAAGGTAACATTATTGCTAATATCGCAATCGTTATTTTATTTTTTAATATAGCTTTTAGTTTTTCTTTTATCATTTGGTTATTATCTCCTATTATTCTTCAATTTTTCTTATATCATAATTACAAGAATTTAAACTAAAATTCTTATTATAATATGGATCTCCATTTTCATATATTTCTTTCCATTTATTTTGGAACTTTGTAATTTCTGCTTCAAATCTAGCAACTTTCTCTGGAGTATCTTCATATCCCCTAGTTTTTGATTCATAATGAATTACATTTACAAATGGATCATATACTATAAGCTTTCCTGTTTTTCTAATCTTCAAGCAGAAATCCAAGTCATTAAATGCAACTGGCATATCTTCATCCATATATCCAACTTCTTCATATACACTTCTTTTTGCCATCATACAAGCAGCTGTTACTGCACTAAAATCTTGTATTGTACTTTCTCTTGCAAAATATCCATGTAAATGTCTTGGTAGGCCTCTAAATAAGTGTGTTGCAACTCTATCAACTCCAAATACAATTCCTGCATGTTGAATCGTTCCGTCTGGATAAAATAGTTTTACACCTACTGCTCCAACATCATCTCTTGATGCAAAACCTAACATATCTTCTAACCAGTCTTCTGTTTCTATTTCTGTATCATTATTTAATTGTACTATAAATTCTCCATCTGAATTTTTTACTCCATAATTAATTATTTTTGAATAATTAAATCCTTCTTCTGGATATTTTAATACTTTTATTTTTTCATTTTTTTCTAATTCTTTGTAATATTCAAATATTTCTTCTGTTGTACTATTATTTTCTACTATAACAATTTCATAATTTTTATATGTTGATTTTTCTAATATAGAGTCAACACATGTTTTTAATGTTTCTTTTTCATCTTTATTTGGTATTATTATAGATACTTTTGGTGTTCCTTCAAATTGATATCTTATTCTATATGTACCTAAACTTGCACCATGTTCAACAGTTCCTTTTAGTCCTACTCTTTCTAAGTGATCTTGGATCGCTGGAATTCCTGCTTCAAAAGCATATGGCTTTGCTTGTGTATCAGCTTGTGCTGTTGAATTTGGGTGAACTCTCCAATGGTATAATACCTTTGGTATATGAATAATATTTTTTGTATTTTCTGCAACTCTTAAGATTATATCAAAATCTTGTGCTCCATCATATTTACTTCTTTCTCCTCCAAGTTTGTCCATCAATTCTTTTTTGAACACACTAAAATGACAAATATAGTTATTTGCTCTTAAAAAGTCTAATGAGAAATCTGGTTTAAAATGTGGATTAAATCTTGGTTGATCTAGTGTTGTAATTTTGTCTTCATCTGTATATATAAATTCTACTTCTGGATGTTCATTAATACATTTTACAACTTCATATAATGAAAATACTGGCAATAAATCATCATGGTCAAATAAAGCAATAAAATCTCCAGTTGCCATTTTGATACATTCATTAGTATTTCCTGCAATTCCTTTATTTTCTCCTATAAACTTATATTTAATTCTTTCATCTTGTTCATATAATTTTTTTAAACTTTTGTCTTGTTCAGGGCTTCCATCAGCTAAACATAATTCCCAATTTGTATATGTTTGATTTATTAAGCATTCTACTAGTTCTTTAAAGAAATTATATGGTGTATTGTACATTGGAACTAATATACTAATTTTGGGTTGTATTTTAAATACCTCTTTTCTTTGTTCTTCAATTTCCTTTTTAGTTGGCTCTACATGTTCTAACCATTTTTGGTAATCAATATTTCTATCCATATATTGATTATTTCCAACTACTATTTGTTTAATTGTTTTTACAGTATTTTTTACTCCTTCTGTTTTTATTAAGTGAAATACTTTTTTCATGTTAGTAGGTTTAAAACCTTTTATAACATGTGCCATACCTCTTAATATCTTTCGTGTTTTAGTTCCTTCTGGAAATATTTTATCTCTTATTCTCATTTTTCTGCTCCTTTTTTACCTCTTATTTTTCTTAATGGTTTTGTTATTTTCCAAGATGTTGAATTTTCCATCAAACGAATCTTATTTTCCTTTTCATGTAATAGTTGTACTGTTGCTTCCATATTATCCTCTAGGAATTTTATTCTAGCATCCTTTTCATTTAATAATTTTTGGCAATCTTGTGTTATTATCTCTTTATCATTTTGTAATTTTTTTATTTCTTCACAACTTGAATTTAAATCACTCAAAATCTTATCTACATTATTTACTTGCGTATGAATTTTCCATGCAGTTTCATTTCTAGTTTTTTCTTGTAATTTATTATCTAAAATTTGAAATAAACTTATATTTTTATCAGTTATATTAAATTCATTTAATAATTTCTTTAAATTTAGATGTTTTGTAACTTCTGGATTATATGCAATTGTTCTATATACAAGAAATTCTATTGGAATATTCTCTTCAATCCACTCTTGGTCATAAAAGAAATATTTATTATCAATAAAAAATATATTTTGTAAAATCATATCCCAAAATCCGTATTTTATAAATGTCAAATTATTTATATCTTCTTTTTCATACTCTATTTTATATTTGTCAAATACATTTTTATCTGCTTCTATAACTTCTAATTTTTGTTGTAATTCAAGATATAAATTTTTCATTATTGTTTTTACTTCTTCTACATTACCTTGTTTTAATTTTTCTATTAAAATTTTTTCTAGTGTTTTTGAGTCTTTTTGATAAGCACTTATTACTGTTGAATTTTCATATCTATCTAAAGTATTTATATCGCATTTTTTTAAAATATCAATATTTTTCTCTATCATTTTTATATGAGCAATAGATTTTTCGTTTAAATTTTGTTTATATACATAATCGCCTTTGATAATTGTTTTTATTCTATATTCTTCTTTTCTCATATTTGAAAATGAAACAAACTCAATATTATTGTCTTCAAATTCATTTTTACTGCATTCTATAAAATACGAATTTGCAAATATTTTAAATAAATTATTATCCTGTTTTAAAATGTTTTTATATATTTGATTTTCTTTATTTAATTCTATATTATCTGCTTCATTAAAAACAATATTTCTTGATATTGTTTCCTCATCAGGTAAATGTTTATCTGTAAAAATAACATTAGTCATTTGAAAATCAGGCATAGGATAATATATTTTTCTATGTTTTAATCCTACATTATCTAGTAATTCCTCTATTTCTTTTTTATTAAATAAGTCTTCATTTTCTAAATCTTTTATGCAAACATTTCTTATTGCTAGACGATTATTCATTAAAATTAGGATTTTTCCATTTTTATTTAAACTGTTTACTACCTCTTTTAATTTATTTACATCTTTTTTGCAAAAATTCTTTAATATTATATATTGCACATTCTCTTCCATTGGGTACCAACTTATTATATTATCTTTAAGTTGTTCTTTTAGCAATGCTAATTCTTGATTATATTCCAATAGTGACTCACTCCTTCTAATCCTTTGATTGTGGTGATTCTATTTTTTTAAATTTAACTTTAGGTTCCATATCAAAACAACCTACCATTTTCTTTTGCGAAGTTACTTCAAATATTAATGCATCATAGTTTCTATTCATAATTATCAATTCTCCATTTTCATCAAATCTATTGCAACTAATTGATAATGTATATTTGCCTGGTGCTAATCTTAGTTTTTGCTCAAAATCAAATATGTATTCTTCTCCTTTTTTGCATGTTCCTGTGTCTATTCCCAAAAAGTTGGTATTATTTCCGCACATTTCTTTTCCTTGGAAATCTTTTATTGTAATTGATGCAAATGGATTTTCTACATCTTGATTGAATTGTACTTTTATTTTTATGTGCATATATTCTGAATTATCTATTATTGGTAATGGTTGATTATATTGATCAAACATTCCATAATCATAAATAGCTGCTTCATTGTTTCCATAAATTGTAGCTTCTGGATTTAGTGTAAAATGTTTTTTCCATTCAGATTTTTCAGAAAGTGCATTAATTACATCTTTAGTTATTTTATTCTTTCCTTTTGTAGAATTTGTATCCTTCATTTTTGTAATTAATTTTTTATATTCTTCTACACCTTCTTTAACATCTCCATCAAAGATTTTTTCTCCATGTTGTAATATTATTGCTCTATTGCAGTTATTTAATACATCAGATATACTATGTGTTACAAAAAGTATTGTTTTTCCTTTTTTCTTAAATTGTTCGAATTTCTTAAAACATTTTAATTGGAATGCCATATCTCCTACTGATAATACTTCATCTACTATTAATATATCAGGATCTACATTTATTGCACATGCAAAAGCTAGTCTTGCAAACATACCAGAAGAATATGTTTTTACTGGTTGACTAAGGTGTTCTCCTATATCTGCAAATTCAATTATTTCTTTTTCTTTTGCTTTTACTTCTTCTACAGTCAATCCCATTATTTGTCCATGTTGATATATATTTTCATATCCTGTTAATTCTGGATTAAATGCTGTTCCTAATTCCAATAATGAACTTATTTTTCCTTTTACTTTTATTTCTCCTGATGTTGGAACTACAACTCCTGTTATCATCTTTAATAATGTTGATTTTCCGGCTCCGTTTCTTCCAAGAATTCCAACAATTTCACCTTTTTTTACATTTAAATTAAATCCATCCATTGCTTTAAATGTAGTATGATTTTCATATTTAGGTAATAGAATTTCTAATAGTCTATCTTTTTTTCTGTGATACATCTTGTATTCCTTGCATAAATCTTTTATTTCTATTATGTTTTCTTCTTCTTTCTTCATATTTATCCTCTCTCTTTATTATATAATTAAAGTACATCCGCAAAATCTTTTTTAGTCTTCTTAAATACATGATTTCCCCATACAAATAAAATTGCTGTTATTACCCAAAAGACTATTGTATAAAAACAATGACCTCTTGTTATAATGTTTTCTCCTATAAATGCTTGTCTTATAGCTGACACTAAATATGTAAATGGTATACATCTTAATACTCTAGATATTACAAAATGTCCTGATACCATTTGTAAATCCCAAACAATTGGTGTAAACCAGAAAAACAATTGCATTAATATATTAAGTAATTGTGAAAAATCTGGTAATACTGTTACTATAGCTGATGTAAATCTTGTAAACGCTATAATAAAGCAATATGCTGCAATTATTGAATATATTAATATAAATGGATTTGGTACATATCCAAATGCTGAACTTACAACTATAGCTATTATAAATAAAAATAGTGACACAAATGATGATGCTACAGTAGAAATTAAAGGTATTACATCTACTGGAAATACTACTTTTTTAACTAAATAACTATATGCTCTAATTGAATTACTTGCATTTATTATTGTGTCATTTAGTGTCA
This sequence comes from uncultured Clostridia bacterium, assembly GCA_934155625.1. GTDB lineage: Bacteria > Bacillota > Clostridia > TANB77 > CAG-508 > CAG-269. The sequence continues at coordinate 14,415 of CAKPHD010000011.1, read as the reverse complement.
TCCACATTGCCATTGCTGGTAAATACCACGAAACATATGGATAGTTTCCAACACTCCCTACATGTAATATATATTGAAATACAATTACATATGTAAGCATAAATATAAAAGGTTGTAAAAACCCCCATATTGCTCCTAAACTAGTATTTGCAAATCTATTTTTAAAATCATTTTTTCCTATTCCCCATATTACTTTTTTATTTTGTATTGCTGTTTTTATAAATTCCATATACTCTTCTCCTTGTTATTTTATACATTTATCTATTTTCTACCATATCCTAAAACTTATATCTCCATCTTTTTCAATATAATTCGTCTTTACTCCCAATTTTTCCATCCAACTTCTTGTTTCTATTGTTGTCCATTTTCCTGTATTGTAACCAGTTCCAGGATCATTGTCCCATAACCATTTTGGTGTTGGCCATAAGCATATCTGTGGATCTATTTTTTGATATACATCTTCATCTACTCCACTTTGTCCATGATGTGCCATTTGTACTATATCAGATTTTAATTTATCTCCCTGATTTTTTAATAACTTCTCTCCACTTTCTTTTCCTGTGTCTCCTAAAAATAATAATGATTTATCATTAATTTTCATCTTAATTACCATACTAGAATTATTTATCGGATTATTCGTAATTTCTGGATTTTTTATTCCTAATATTTCACATTTTATATTTTCGATATTTATCTTTTCATTTAATTGTACTTGTTCAACTTTGTTTTTAATTTTTTCACTTTCAATCACTTTAAAAAAATTTTCAATTTCTTCAATTCTTGAAGTTTCATTTTGCTTGTACCAATCCAAATCATTATAAGTTGCATAAATTTTATCTATTTGAATATCTGTATTTTCTACAATATCCAAAAATGCTTGTACATGATCCATATGTGGATGTGTTAAAAACCATACATCTACTTTATTTCCACATTCTTTTATCTTGTTTTGTAAATTTTCTGAATCCTCTTTAAGTCCACCATCTATAACTATTGTTTTATTTTTAGTTTGCATTACATACCCCATCATTTGTCTTGGGCTATTATCATGCATTTGTGTAAGTACTACTCCATTATTATATTTTTGATATATGATTCCTAATATTGATACTATTGTTACTATTATTATTGATATTATCGAAATCTTGATTTTTTTGTTTTTTTCATTCATTACATCTTCCTCTATTTATCTCTTTTTTAAAACTTTTAGAATTACTAGTCTTAGTTTAAACATTTCTTTTCCTATGCATGGCATATTTAAAATTATAAAATTTTCTATATAATACATGAATTTTTCTGTTTTATATAATTTATGAAATGTTCCCCATCCTTCAAAATTTACTTTTTTCTTTGTGTTTAACATTTTATAATATTCTAATGCCTTTATATTAAGTTTTTGCAATTCTTCTGGAAATTTTGAATTATATTTTATATATGATTCAAACACTCCTAATTTAACATTTATAAATAATTGTCTAACCTCATTAATATCTGTCATTTCATGTGATATCTTTTTAGTTCCAACTTCATTGTTTCCATGTTGTCTATATAAAATATATTGTTCAGGCATATATGCTAATTTTCCATTAAATGATATTATTAATCCTATCCAATGATCATGAATCATGTATTTTGATATTGCAGGTAATGGTAATATTTCTTTAATGAATTTTTTTTTGCTAAGTACTGTACATCCTGTTACACAATTATATAAATAGTTTAATTTTTTACTTCCTATATATTTATTAATTTTTCTATCTAATAGCATGTATTTTGAAAATGATTCATATATTGTATTTAATTTTTCGTCTACAATTCTTAAATCCCCAAAAACTAAATCAGCATCATTTTCTTTTAAATATTTTACTGATTTTTCTATCTTCTCTGGCAACCATACATCATCCTGATCAGACAACATATACAAATTATTTGTAACATTTTTCAATAAAAATTCTATATTTTTTACAACTCCTAAGTTTTTTTCTTGTAAATACAACTGTATTCTATTGTCTTTTTGTGCATATTTTTTTAATATATCAATAGTACCATCTGTTGAACAGTCATCAGATATTATTAATTTTATGTTTTTATATGTTTGATTTAAAATGCTTGATATTTGAGCTTCTATATATTTTTTTCCATTATATGATGCTAATAATATATCTATTTGTTCTTCCATTTTTTCAAAATGTTCCCTTCTCAAAATCTTTCCTTATTATATATATTATGCCTTTATTTGTCAATTAATTCTAAATTTTAAGTACCCTAATATAGTAAAATGAAACAAAACAATTTCTCTAACCATCTTCTTGCCCTGATTCTTTCCAGCTAGAATCTTAAAAAACTCGTTCAGTTTCAAATTGATCTTTTCACTTTTTAAAATACTTTCATAGTATTTTTCCGCTTCTTCTATAAACAACTTATCCTCTTTTATTGATACATATTCCTTACACATTTCAATTCCACCAAGATACGCTCTATCAATAGCATCTTTTCTATACTCTAAAAAAGACTTATAATTATTACCATGTTCTTTTTTCCATCTACCAAGATTTTGATTCAGACTTCTTCCGCCAAACACATTAGAAGAATGTAATCTATAATCAAAAAGAGGTTCTTTTATGTAGCACATACCTTTACCTTCATTTGCAATAAAAGCAGCAAGCCAATCATGTGCAATAAAATTCTTTTTAAATGGAATCATTTTGTCCCTTACTGATTTTGTAATTATTTGTGAACATCCAATTCCAACACATCTTGAAATTGCAAGTTTGCTTTTACCATCAACTAGTGGTACATTTTTATATTTAAAATAATCATCATGTAGAACAATACCATCTTCATCAACTTGTCTGCAGTTGCAATATACCATATCTACATTTTTTTCTTTTAATTTTGTTAAGCTCTTTTCGACTTTATCTTTATGCCATATGTCATCATGATCTGAAAACATTATATAATTTGCTTTTGATTGATTTAACAAAAATTCAAAATTTTTATTATACCCTAAATTTTTAGGTTGAATATATAATTCAATTCTATCATCAAGTTCTTTATATTGTTTTAATATTTCTGCAATTTTTGGATTTGTAGAATTATCATCACTTATGTATATTTTAATGTTTTTATATGTTTGTTTTAATATACTATCTATTTGCTTCTTTAAATATTTTTCATTAGTATTATATGTTGTAACTAAAATATCAACTAATTCTTCCATATTTTATTCCTTCCTCAAACACTGTATATACTAAGTTGGTCTTTCTAATTTTTCATTAAAATACAACTTTGTTATTAGTTTTAATTCATTTAAAGATTCATCTTTTAAATTGAATGAATATAATTTTTTAGGTGGTGCCATAACAATATATTTTATAGCACTTGCTGTACTTTCGCTCATTTGTAGACAACTTTTATCTTGTCTGCCACATGTTGAACATTTGAATCCATTATCTCTTAAGCTAAAATATGTAATCTCTTCTTTTTGCTTACAATTTACACATTCTGTTATTCTTGGTGTGAATCCTAAAAAGCATAATATCTTTAGTTTGAATATGCTTAATATCAATTCCGGGTTTTTATCTGTTTCTGATAGTGTGTATAATGTATTTAAAAATAATTGTAAAATTTTATAACAATTTTCATTTTCGTCTGTTACATCTCTGACTATTTTTGTCATTTCTACTGCATAGTTTAACTTGTCCAAATCTGTTCGTAATTTGTAAAACACTTCTATTGTTTCACAAGAGTTTATATTATATGTATTTGAACCTTTATACATTATGTATTCTCCAAAACATAAAAATTGTGTACCTGCAAGCAAGGCGCTTCTTTGTCTTCTAGCGCCTTTTGCAACACATGATATTTTACCTAATCCTGGAGTTAACATTGTTAGCATTTTGTCATAATCTCCTAAATTATTTTCAGAAATTATTATACCACTCATTTTTATTGTTCCCATTTTGTCCCTCCATAGGTTGTTTTAATTGTTTATCTATTTGTATTTGTTCTTCTAAATTTTGTAATTGTTTTAATTCTAAAAATGTATTTACATCCCCTGTGTTTTTAAAGGTATTCCATGCCATTTTTTTAATCATAAGCTCACTTCCTTTAATTCTATCTTTCGCAATTCGTATACAAATTATGCATTTGTTTCTATTGTAATTTAAATTTCTTTACTATAGATGAGTCATCTTGCCAATCTTCTTTGACTTTTACCCATGTTTTTAAATTTACTTTTGTTCCAAAATTATTTTCCATTTCTATTCTTGCTGCCTGACCAATACGCTTTAACATATTTCCACCTTTGCCAATTATAATACCTTTATGTGAATTTCTTAGGCAATATATTGTTGCTTCTATGTCATACATAGGCTCTCCTTTTTGATTTTTTCTGTATTTCATTTTTTCAACTTCAACATATATTCCATGTGGTACTTCATCTTGTAAAAATGTAAGTGCTTTTTCTCTTATTGTTTCTTCTGCAAGTTGCCTCAATGTTTGGTCTGTATACTCCTCAGTATCATAATATGCAGGACCTGGTTTTAGGTTCTTTTCTATCTCATCTAATATGATGTCTCTATATTTAGGTTGCAAAGATGAAATTGGTATTACAGCTTCAAAATTGTATTCTTTTTGGTACATATCAATTAATTTAAGTAATTTTTCTCTTTTTACTAAGTCTATTTTATTTATTATTAGTATGGTTTTTTTATTTGATTCTTTTATTTTTTCAAGAATCCTCATATCTCCTCTTCCAATTTCTTCACTTGTTGCTTCTATCACAAATAATATTAAATCAATCTCGCTTATAACTCCGAACGATGTTTCTACCATTGTTTCATTTAGTTTCGTTTTTGGTTTGTGAATTCCTGGTGTATCTATAAATATTATTTGTGAGTTTTCTCTATTTGCAATTCCTCTAATTGCCGTTCTTGTTGTTTGAACTTTGTTTGCTGTTGCTGCAACTTTTTCGCCTACTAACAAGTTTACCAATGTTGATTTTCCAACATTAGTTCTTCCTAACATTGCAACAAAGCCTGACTTAAATTCGTTTTCCATCTTGCATTCCTTTCTTAATTTTATATTATTTCTTCTTTTATTGTGTATTCTAATATATTAATTGTTTTTATAATCAATTTTGATGCAATATCACTTTCATCTTCTAATCTTCCAACTCTAATTACTTTTTTACTATCTAGAGTTATATCTGTATCTAGAATATCAGCTAATATTCTTGTGTCTTTGTCCATCCCTAATGGTAAAGTTTTGTTTTGATTATCATAGTATATACAATTTGAAAAAGCTACTACATTTACGCCTTTTTCAAGGTTCATTTTATACAAATTAACTTTTCCACTTTCTGTATCCATTAGTGCATTTTCAATTTCTTTTTCTGGATTTATATTAAATACATTTAATTCGTTTGTATCTAAGTTTTCTTCTTCTTCTATCCATTTATATACTGAGATATTTTGTTGTAATTTATTTTTCTTTATTCCGTCTTCTATTATATTTATCACATTATTTAAAACTGCTTTATATTCTGCATTCTTCATACCCTTTGTAACTCTTAAAATTGCATATTTATTTTTAGGATGTTCTCTGTGAGATTTATTTGCTAATTTGGTTATTTTTCTTGTATCTTCTGATAACCCACCAAATATGTCTACAACGTCTTCTTCTGTTATGTCTTTTTCATTTTGTAAGTCTTTTTTTATTTGTTTTAAATATTGTTCTAGTTCTTTCATCATTATTGTATCAGTTTTTAATCTGTTCATTACATTTAACTGATCTGTTGTGGCTAAATACATAGCATCTAATTCTTCTTTAGAAAAAATTTGTCTCTGTATTTGATCCATATTTTCTCCAAACTCTTCTAAGTCATCTTCATAATCAAATACTTTGGAATGTTGTTTTATATTTATTGGTTCTTCCTCTCCTTCTTCTAATGCTTGCACTTCATCTTTATTACTGTATTTCCAAAATTCAAATATACTTCTTTTATGACTATCTATTTCTTCTATAAATGCTGTTGCATTTTCTATCTTTTTTATTAAATTACGATTTTTTAGTTTTAGTGCATTTATATCCATTTTTGTATTTTTTAACTTGTTTTCTTTTTCTGCAGATTCTTTTCCTTTTTGGATTAATTCTTCTAATGTATATTGCACTTTTAAATTTTCTTTTATTTCTTCTTTTTTTATTCTTATTTCTTCTTTTTTTATGTCTTTATTTTTTTCTTTTGTTTTCGGTTTCTTTCCACTGTATTTAAAGAAATATTTTACTTTTCCGAAAAATGTTTTTTTGCATTCTAAAAATGTTGATATTTGTTTTTCTTTACTTAAATATTCTAATTCTAACTCTTGTGATTGTTGTTTTAATTTTTTTAGCTTTTCTTGTAATGAATTGTTGTTTTCAACCGCTTCTTTTTCTATATCTAATAATTTTTTGTATTCATCATTTACTACTTCACTTAATTCATCATACTTCATTAATTTATCATTATAATAAAATTCTAAACTACCATTTTTGTCTATCCTTGTTTCGAATTCATAATAATTAGGTAATTCTGATTGTATTATAAATAATGCTTTTACTAATTTAAAAAATTTAGTAGCTTCTATTTTATTTGATAATTTTACTTTATATTCTGATTTTATTTTTCCATATACTTCAGTTTCTCCAACAATTTGTAAACTTGCTTTTTCCGTTTTGTCATACACTTCATATATTGATGGCCAATCTTTTGTAAATAACCACAAATAGTTTTCTAAACTTTGAATTTCTGTTTTGTTTAATAGTTCTCTGCTGTAATCAGCATTACTAATTGGTACAAATATCTTTCCAGCTTTTTTCTTTTCTATTTGCTTTTTTAGTACATAGAAAAAAGTTGAATAATCTTTATCTTCTGTTGGCACAATCATAAAATATTGTTCTGTTACTGAGTCATAATATACTTGCCATAAATAATTTCCGGCATATCTTACTTTAAATGGGATTTTTTTATTTATTGCTTGTTGTTCTTTTTCTATTTTTTCTATATCTTCGATTTTCACTTCATTTAGCATTCTTAAAAAAGTAGCATATTTTTCTTCATTTTCTTCTATTTCTGACGGTTCTAGATATTCTGCTAACGGACTGGCTTTTGAATACTTTTCTTTTATATCATCTAATCTGTTTGTTGGTGATAACAAAATCTGTATTTCTTTTGGCGATACAAATCTATATTGTCTATACTTTTTTTCGTCAAAACCTGAATTCGGTCTAAATTTTAAATCTTCTACTAATTTTAATGTTTTTGGTATATTATCTAAATCTAATCCTATGAATTCTAACTTATTTTTTATCTCTTGAGTCTTATTTTTCTTTTCCAAAGTATTTTCTCCTCTCAATCCTTTTCTTCTTATATATTTTACTATGCAAAAACAAAAATAGCAAGATTTTTCCTGCTATTTTTATTTTTTTTCGAATACCTATTGACAAAACTAGAAATACCTATTATAATAAGTAAAGTTTCAAATTTATGGCGAAGTAGCTCAGTTGGCTAGAGCATCCGGTTCATACCCGGCAGGTCGTAGGTTCAAGTCCCACCTTCGCTACCAAAAATAAGAGAAAGAAATTATTCTTTCTCTTATTTTTTGCCTTAATTTCTTTGTAACAGATGAATTAAGATGCTCTTGTCTTTTTCAGATAATTTTCTCAAATATTCTACTAATCCTTTACCTATTTTATTTTTTGCAAGCTCATCTTCATCAGTTTCTCTGCCACAAATTAATTCGTCTAACGTAACATCTAATGCAACTGAAAGCTTTTTTAAGTCTCTTAAATTAGAAAGAGTCTGCCCTTTTAATAATCTAGTTATTGTCGGTCTAGACATATTAGTCATCTCTGCCAATTCTGTTTGTGTCATCTCTCTTTCCAACATTAGCTTTTTCAGACTTTTTGCAAAAATAATTGCATCTTCGTCGACAGCCTTACTGTAATCTTCTTGCACGTACTCTCTTAGTGATATACCTAACGCCATTTCTAATTTTTTTATAGTTAATTCTTCTGGCTGTTGCACATCACACACACAGTTACTTACTGTACTAGAGACTAAATTAGCTCTACGAGCTAATTCATTCTGTGTTAAATTCCGCTTTCTTAATTCTTCTTTCAGTTTTTCACCTAATGTCATTGTCATTTGGTTTTCCTCCTTAAATATTGTTATTTAACATTGTTACTCTTAATATTATAGCACTTTTTTATGTTAATTTCAACCATCTTTAAAATCTTCTTCTATATCCTCTAGAATTGCAAGAATATGAGGTTATATTAGAATTGATACTATTTGCTGTATTTGTATCTGACAACAACGTATTTGCACCATTTCTACCATTATTGCAACAACAATCAGATTCCTCATCATAGCAATTTACCGAATTTCCACTAATACTAGCCACAACCTCTCCATTACCATTAATTATTCTAAGACTATTATTTACATTTTCATTATTATTGTTGTTTTCTTGATACGGATTATGGCATCTTAGACAACTATTATTTCTAAAAAAGCAACAACTTTTAAATAAGCAGTCTAAAAATGCTGATACAAAAGCAACAATTCCTAATATTATTGCTAAAATAACTAATGTTAAATTAGATAAAATTATTGCAACTAATAACGCAATTGAGAAAAATATAAATCCAACTAACAATGGACAACGCACTAATCTGTTAATAAATATTGCTAATACTATTGTTACAAGTATTACAGCTAAAAAAATAAGTATATTCATATATATCATCCTTTCCAGATAAATCTGTATGTTTTCGATATATATTATGAATACACCCATTTTTTGGTTACTTATTCATACATTACTCTTAATAGATACAATCCGTTAGGTGGTAATGTTTTTCCTGCATTTTCTCTTTTTTGCATTTTTATTATTTTGGAAATTTCATTAGGTTTGATTTTACCAATTCCAACATCAACTAATGTTCCCGCAATTATTCTTACCATATTATACAAAAATCCATTTCCTGTAAGTTCTATAAATACTCTGTCTCCTTCTTTATATACTTCTGCTTTGTATATTGTTCTAACACTGCTTTTACTACTTGTTCCACTTGCTTTAAATGCTTTAAAATCATGTTCACCTTCAAAATATTTTGCTGCTTCTTTCATTTTTTCTACATCTAGTTTTTGTGGAATATGAGTTTCAAGATTTCTATAAATTGCTGTTCCTTCTGGTGAATTATTTATAACATATCTATATGTTTTTTTCTTACAATTTAGTCTACTATGGAATCTTTCGTCAACTTCTTCTGCTTTTTTGATTACTATTGATCTTTTTAATCTTGAATTTATTGCTATTGCAAATTTTTCTATTGGTATTTGTGAATTTGTTTTAAAATTAGCAACTTGTCCAAATGCATGAACTCCAGCATCTGTTCTTCCAGAGGCATTTAGTTGTACGTCTTCCCCGGTAATTTGTTTGATTGCTTGTTCAATTGTTCCTTGTATATTTAATTTGGTCGGTTGTTTTTGCCACCCATTAAAGTCTTTTCCATCATATTCTATTGTTAATTTTATATTTCTCATTTCTTCCCTTTCCTATTGCTAAAAAGATGGCTTATTTTGCCACCTTTTCTTTATCTATTTTTTCTTTCTTCTGAAATTTATTTTTTATAATATCTTTTATTTTTTTCTTTTCTTTTTTTGTTTTAGCTTCGTTTAATCTTTTTGTCACAATATTACTAATTAATATTTTTTTCAATGCATCTTCTCTAACATCTGCTATTAATGTTCCATCTTTTGCAACTGAAACTTTTCCAGTTTCTTCTGATACTATTATTGCTATACTGTCTGATTCTTTTGATATTCCAATTCCCGCTCTATGACGTGTTCCTAATTCTTTAGCAATATCTTGATCACTAGCTAATGGCAACATACACGCTGCTGCAGCTATTTTATTGTTGCTTATAACAACTGCTCCATCATGTAATGGAGTATTAGGCACAAATATATTTACTAATAATTGTGGTGATACTTCTGCATCCATTGGTATTCCTGTTGCTATTATATCTTTTATTTGAATGTCTCTTTCTATTACAATTAATGCACCAGTTCTTTTTTGAGCTAATTCATATACTGCAATTACAACTTTATATATATCTTCTTTAGTTTTGGTAATTATATCTTTATCAAATCCAAAAAATCTTGAAAATTTATTGGTTCCTCCTAATTGCTCTAGCGCACGCCTTATTTCTGGCTGGAATATTATTATAATTAATATTACTCCCCAGTCCATTACTGTTGATAATATATAATTTAATATATGTAAATTTAATATTCCACTTAGTGCTGTTGCAATTACTAAAAATGCTATTCCTTTTACTAATTGCCAAGCTCTTGAATCTTTTACTATTCTTAATAGTTCATATGCTAAAAATACAACTATTACTATGTCTAATATTAATGAGATTAATTTTATTGGATATTCTTGGTACATTTTTATATATGTTAATATGTTATGCTCATAAAAATTATTTAATACTACTCCGATATTATTCATATTTGTTTTTCTCCTCTTAAGTTATATTTTGCCATAACTATTTGACACTTGAAACTACAAAATATATGCATGTTGAGCAAGATGCTAATATCATTAATACTAATAAAAATACTGCCATAATTTTTGAAGCTATTTTGCTTTTATCTATTTTAATTTTTGCTTTTGTTTGTTCTTTTTTTTCTTTTTTCATTGTTTGTCTTCCTTTCTTTTGAAATTTTTATTTTTACACAATATTATTATAACATAAAATTTTATTTTTGCAATATGTAAACTCTTTTTATTATTAATTTTATTGCATATAAAAAGTTCTATTTAGAAATTAATAATATATTGTTTTTTGATACCTTGGTGTCGCAATCTTCATATTAAAATTAATAATATGTAGATTGCTCCATATCGCATTCGCTATGCTCATTTGATCGCTTACGCGGTATCTAAAAAACAATATATTATTAATTTTCTAAAATCCATATAATTCAATTACTTTAAATTAATATAAAGAAAGACTTTAAATATAAGCTTTGAATGAAATGACGAATGTGCAAGGAGAAATTTTAGAAATTCTTATGTAGTTTTATGGTAAGAGTTCACGATAGTGGAAAGGACCCATAAAACAAATCAGAAGTTCTTAAATTTCGTATTAAGCCGAGACATGGAATGAAAAGCTTATATTTAAAGTCTTTCTTATAAAAAATTAATTAAATAGTTTAATTTTCAATTTTATATATTTCTAAAATTCTTTTCTCTGCTTCCATTAGCTTATTTTCATCATTAGCACAAATATATGCTAAAAAATCATCAGTCATTACTTCATCTCCAACCTTTTTATTTAGTACAATTCCGACCTCATGTTGAATTTTGTCTTCTTTTCTCACTCTTCCTGCTCCCAAATAGCAAGCTAATCTTCCAATATCTTCTGCATTTATCTCTGTAACCTTTCCTGTCTTTTTAGTTACAACTGCTAAAGTATATTTTGATTTTTTAAATTTTGTTGTATCTTCTATATAAGAAATGTCTCCACATTGATTTTTTACCATTTCTACAAATTTATTGTAAGCATTTCCATTCTCTATATTTTCTAATATTTTTAATTTATTTTCTTCTATATTTTCGCCTTTTCCTGCAAGTTGAAGCATATTAGCTCCAAGTTCTAATACAACTTCTTTTAAGTCTTTTGGCATATCTCCTTTTAAAAAGTTTATTGCTTCTATTACTTCTAAAGAATTTCCTATTGAATATCCAAGTGGTTCATCCATCGGTGTCAACACACATCTTACTTCTCTTCCTGCAAGATTTCCTATTCTTATCATCTGCTCAGCTAGTTTTTGTGCATCTTCTTTATTTTTCATAAATGCACCTTTTCCAACTGTTATATCTATAACTATTTTATTTGCACCACTTGCTATTTTTTTACTCATTATGCTTGATGCTATTAGTGGAATATTTTCTACACATGAAATTGTATCTCTTAATGCATATATTTTTTTATCAGCTGGTGCTAAATTCATTGTTTGCCCAATCATACTTATTCCAACTTTTTTAACCTCTTCTATAAATTCTTCTATTCCTACATTTGTTCTATATCCAGGTATAGATTCCATTTTGTCTACAGTTCCTCCTGTAAATCCTAATCCTCTTCCTGACATTTTGGCAACAGGTACTCCTAATGATGCAATTATTGGTAATAATATAATTGATACTTTATCTCCAACTCCACCTGTACTGTGTTTATCTACAACATTTTCTCCAAAGCAAGATAAATCTAACACCTCTCCTGAGTGTGCCATTGCTAATGTTAAATCTGTTATTTCTCTATCGTTCATACCATTTATATATATTGCCATTATTAATGCTGATGCTTGATAATCTTGTATATTTCCATCTGTGTATTCTTTTATAAAATATTCTATTTCTTCTTTGCTTAATTCTTTTGCATCTCTCTTTTTTGCAATTATATCTAATATATTCATTTGTAACCTCCTCTAAAATATAATCCTTAATACATTTTGTATACTTTACCTTAATTAAGAATATAAATTATAACTTTGCATTACATTCCTCGGCTCATTACGAAACTTAAGAATTTCTATTTTATTTTATGGCACCCTTCCACTCTCGTGAACTCTTTCCATAAAATTGCATAGAACTTCTAAAGTTTCTTCAATCACATTCGTCATTTCATTTAAAGTTATAATTTATATTCTTAATACTTATATTTACACAAAATGTGTAGTAAAACTTTTTCTATGAATTGGGCAAAGTCCATATTCTTTGATTGCAGTAATATGAGCAGATGTACCATATCCTTTATGTCTTTCGAATCCATATTGAGGATATACCTTATCCCACTCTCTCATTATTCTATCCCTTGTAACTTTTGCAATAATAGATGCTGCAGCAATTGAATAACATTTAGCATCTCCCTTTATTATTGATTCATATGGTATACCAAGTGTATCAATATGATTTAATGCATCTACTATAATTAAGTCTGGTTTAACAGTTAATTCTTGTAATGACATTGTTAAGCCTTTTTTAGTTGCATTTAATATATTTATTTCATCAATTTCATCTTGCCCAATAATTCCAACACCATAGCTGATGGCCTCTTCTAAAATTTGGTCATATAATTTTTCTCTCTTTTTTTCAGAAACTTTTTTAGAATCATTTACTCCTTCTATCATAGAGTCTGCTGGCATTATAACACTTGCAACTACTACTGGTCCTGCAAGTGGTCCTCTCCCAGCTTCATCTATTCCACATATTGTGTTAAATCCTTTTTCTCTTAATTCTTTTTCTTGTTCTTTTAATAAAATTAATCTTGCTTCTTCTTTTTCTTTCACTTTTTCGTATCCTTTCAAATTGAATTATTCATCAATTAAATCTGTTAATGTATATTGTCCTTCATATCCTTTTGTATTTATAACTTCTACTTTTATATTTTCGAAATCATATTTTACTATATAATTTCCGTATTTTTCTGAGTCACTTTCTTTAACACCCATATCTTTCAATATTTTTTCATCTAAATAATAACAATTTTCATCTACTGTTATTCCTTCTGGAATACTTTTTTCAATTTCTGTTCCTTGAACTGGTACCCCTTTCAAATTTTCTTGTTTTACCTCATTTATTTTTGCTAAATCTTCTTCTTTATTTTTGTCTAAATTAACTGTCTGGAAACTAACCTCCTCTAAACTTTTTTTGGTATCTGCTTGTATTAATAGCATGTCTGTTCTTAAATCTTGTAATTGGTTATCATTTATCATTTTTTTTCCATATTTTATTCCAACAATTGCAACAACAATAATTATAGAAATTATAATTATTAATGTAGGAATTGCTACACCATTTTCATTTTTCATAATTCTTTCATCCTCTCTTCTGTATATATTATATATGTAGAAACTATTTATTTCAATAAAAAAATTAGTTTTTTACATTATTTTCACAATTTTTTCACAAATGTGGTGTATCCTATATGTAGTAAATAAATAAAAAGAGGAGGTCCTTACAATGGATGAAAATGAAAACAGATTTGAAGTAATTTCAAGCAAAACTTCAAAGGCTAATTTTAAACACTCAAATGGATTTGGAAAAACTGTATTAGTACCATTTGTAAGTGGAATTATGGGATGTGCTTTAGTTATTGGAACATGTTTTGGAATTCCATCAATAAAACAAAAATTAACAGGAAGTGATACATCATCAAAAGCAACAGTTCAAACATCTTCTGGAACAACATCAAATTTAATATCACTTTCTAATTATTCAAATACAGCTGTATTTGCAGCTAACAAAATTTTACCTTCAATAGTTGGTATAGAAGTTTCTTATACAGCAACTTCAAATT
>CAKPHD010000010.1 GCA_934155625.1 uncultured Clostridia bacterium | reverse complement strand
TTCTAATACAATTACTTTCTTTCCGCATTTAGTAAGATAATATGCTGTGGTCAATCCAAACAGTCCTCCCCCTATTACACATATTTCTGTCTCTTCATTACCATTTAATGTTTTAAAATTGCTCTTATTCTTCGTAGTTTCTATCCATAATGATTCCATAGCGTTCCTCCTTTTTTCCTATTTTTTACAAATATTCAAAAATTATACTTAGTTACAATTTCTAGTTTAATTATCTAGATTTTAGAAAATTAATAATATATTGTTTTGAAATACCACGTAAGCGGCCAAATGAGCAAAGCGAATGCGATATGGAGCAATCTACATACTAATATTTTTATATGAAGATTGCGACACCAAGGTATAAAAAAACAATATATTATTAACTTTCTAAATATGTGTTATTTAAATTGTAACTAAGTATAAATTTTGAATATTTTATTTAATCTATGGAAAAATAAAACATAAAGTGATATACTACAATAAAATATAAGAAGTTGATACTTCAACAACACATAAGAAAGGAAGATAAAAATGGAAGAAAAACTTTTTAACAAAAAAGAAATCGGCTGGTCAAAAATTGACACACGCGAAAAAGAAGCAATTTATTCATATTGTAATGGATACATGAACTTTATGAATAAATCAAAAACAGAAAGAGAAGCTGTTGTTACAGCAAAAGCTATAGCAGAATCAAATGGATTCAAAGACTTAGCTAGTTACGAAACTTTACAACCAGGTGATAAAGTATATTTTATCAATAGAGAAAAAAGTATGTATTTAGCTGTTATAGGTACAGAAAAATTAGAAAATGGAATTCAAATAGTTGGAGCTCATATAGATTCTCCAAGACTTGATTTAAAACCAAATCCACTATACGAAGATTCTGGATTTGCATATTTTAAAACTCATTATTATGGTGGTATCAAAAAATATCAATGGACAACAATCCCATTAAGTTTACATGGAGTTATTGTAAAAGCTAATGGAGAAAAAGTTACAATTAATATTGGAGAAGATGATAATGACCCAATATTTACAATTTCTGATTTATTACCACATTTAGCTCAAGACCAAATGGAGAAAAAATTAAAAAATGGTATTGATGGTGAAGATTTAGCAGTTTTACTTGGAAGCATTCCATATGATGATGAAAATTGTGCTGAAAAAATAAAATTAAATATTTTAAATATTTTAAATCAAAAATATAATATTACAGAAGCAGACTTCTTAAGTTCAGAAATAGAAGTTGTTCCAGCATTTAAAGCTCGTTCTTTAGGATTTGATGGAAGTATGGTTGCAGCTTATGGTCAAGACGATAAAATATGTGCATATACATCATTATCAGCTATGATGAGCTTAGAAAATGTTAAAACAACTGCTGTTTGTATATTATCAGACAAAGAAGAAATAGGAAGTATGGGAAATACAGGAATGGAATCACATATGTTTGATTACTTTGTTTCTGAATTATTAAATAAAACAGGAGAAAATAAACCAAACTTATTAGATAAAGTATTCTGTTTCTCTAGAATGCTATCAGCAGATGTTGACGCTGGATATGACCCACTTTATGCAAGTGTTTCCGATAAAACAAATGCAGCATTTTTAGGACGTGGTATTGGTCTTAACAAATATACTGGTGCTCGCGGTAAATCCGGAGCTTCTGATGCTAATGCAGAATTCGTAGCATGGGTTAGAAGAGTTCTAGAAAAAAATGATATTAGATACCAAATATCTGAACTTGGAAAAGTTGATGTTGGAGGCGGAGGTACAATTGCATACATCTTAGCTAATAAAGGTGTAGATGTTATAGATTGTGGCGTTCCTGTACTTTCAATGCATGCTCCTTATGAAGTTACAAGTAAATTTGATGTTTATACAGCTTATAGAACTTATAAAGCTTTCTGGGAAGAATAAAAATTAGAAGGTTCACTATTTTATTACAGTGAACCCTCTTTTTACATTTTGCATTTTTTCCTTATTTCTTCTATTTCTTTATTTACTTTCTTAACATTTATACCTTCAAACTCTTGTGTATCTGAAATATTGTATTTTTCTTTTATTTGAATTATTCTCTTAACACTTTTGTTAATTCTACTCTCTTTTATCTTTCCTGTTTGTACAAGATTCTGAATTTTATTTAATACTCTTTTCTCTTCTTCTGCATTAAATCTAAAAACTATAATATCATTTCCTGCTTCAAATGCTTTTCTGACAGCTAAATCCGGTCCATAAAAAAATTTAATTGCTCTCATTTTTAAATCATCTGTTACAACCAATCCATTATATCTGTATTTTGCTCTTAAATACTTTGTAATGAATCTTCTAGATAATGATGCAGGATAAATTCCTGTAACACCCATTATTAATAAATGCCCTACTAATACAGCATCAGCTCCATTTTTTATCGCTTGTTCAAATGGGTACATATCCTCATTTTCAATTTTTTTCATTGGTACATTTATTACTGGCAAAAAATAATGAGAATCTTGCTTGGTTGCACCATGTCCTGGAAAGTGTTTTATCACTGGTAACACAAGATTTTTTTGTAATGCTTTCATTGTTGCAATACCACATTCTGATACAATTTCTTTATCTTTACTAAAACTTCTATCTCCAATCGCAGAATTTCGTTCTTCAAATCTGTTAATATCTAGAACTGGTGCAAAATTCAAATTATATCCTGATTCGTATAGCATTTTTCCTATAATCTCAGCAGATTTTTCTACTAATTCTTTTCCACCCCAAGCTACAACTTTATTGGCAGATGGTAAATTTTTTATTTCTTTAGGCATTCTATTCACCCTTCCACCTTCTTGATCTATTGCTATAAATAATGGAATTTTGTTATCTTTATTAAGTTCCTTTAATTCTTTTATTAATTTAAGCATATCTTGATATGTTGAAAAGTTTTTTCTATATAAAATTACTCCACCTATTTTATAATTTTGTATCATGTTCTTTATTCTGTCTGTTAAATAGTTTGTGTCCATTCCAACTATTACCATTTGCCCTATTTTTTCTTTTATTGTTAATTCTTTTATTTCCATAACTACTCCAATATACTATTTTTTATTAATTTTATCATATTGTTTTTTACAATACAACAAAGATTTTGGCTGTGCTACATTAAAACAATTACAAATACTCTTTAATAAGCAAAATGATAATTTTAAAAATATATTATCAAATAATATTATCAGCAGAAAAGGTGATATATTCGTTCATAATACTGCTACTATTGATATAAAAATATTAAATAAAAGGAAAAATAATTGATTTGTTTCTTGTATAATGTTATATTATAAGGAATTTCATATATTTATATATTACTAAATCAAAAGCAGGAATTACTTATTCTAAAGTTATCTCCTGCTTTGCTATATTCTTTTGATTATAAATAGCTATAAAAGTTGATATTATTGATACTATATTAGATACAATTCCTGCAATATATGAATGCTCTGCACCATTTATATAGTTAATATCTATATACTTGCTTTAAGCATTTTATTATATTGTTTCTTCAATTTTATTATTCCACCAATATTTCGATTTTTTTCTGATATTTGGCATCCTGCAATTAATCTTTTCTCTAAAAGTGTATTTTGAATTTTTTCTGCAGTTTCTTTTTTATCACAAAGAGTATTAATTATAATAAATTTATTCATTATTAATATTCTCCTTCTATTAAATTACATTCTTTTATTACATTCATTATACTATCATAATTATCAGGTTCAACTTTTTTTGACATAATCCCCATTAAATTTCCTGTATCAATATTCTTTTTATTATCATCAATAAAAATACATTCATTTGGTATCAAATTATATCTTTCTAATAAAACATTGTATATTGCTTTATATGGCTTTACTTTATGTTCTTTGTAAGATAATACATATCCATCTACTAAATTAAATAAACCACTTTTATTAACAAATTCAAATGTATATGGATTTATATTTGATAATAAATATATTTTATAATTATTATCTTTTAATTTTTGTATTAGCTGTAATACTCTTTCATCAACTTGAGCGAAGTTATTATAATTACACCAAAAATTATTTATTAATTCATCATTAGTATGATTTGTCCTATCTTTTACAATCTCTATTGCATTTTCTCTACTTATATAACCTGTATCAATCAAGGCATTTCCTAGCCACTCAGGAGAATTTATTATATTCTCCAAAATAAAATTTTGTTCATTTATATTATTAGTAAATTTTCTTAATACCTCATTTATGTTAAAGTTCAATATAACATTTCCGATATCAAATATTATATTTTTTATCATATGCTTTTTCACCTCGAATATATATTATATATTTTTTAAAAATATGTCAAATTGACTTTTATGTAAATGTGTGGGTATTCTTTTTAATAGAATAAATACAAATATTAAATTTTCGTTACACTTTTATTACAAAATCATTACAAGAATATTTTAAAGATAAAATTTCTAATTCAATACCAAGAAAATTCATCAAGTTTAAATTTGTTATTTATAAATATTGTAATCATAATATCCAATAAAAAAAGACCTACCCAGTAAAAGAAATGTAGAGAATTATTTAAAAGAATATTTTTCTATGGAAGAACACAAAACTACTGTTAAAGAACTTACTGCTGATGGCATAGAAGAATTTTATGATTATTTAAGCAAATAAAACACTTATGTATCAACATAAGTGCTTTACGTTTATGGTGAGCCAGAGAGGATTCGAACCTCCGACCCCAGGCTTAGAAGGCCCGTACTCTATCCAACTGAGCTACTGACCCATTTCTTAACGCCTAATAATAATACCATATTTTATTAATAAAGTCAACTATTTTTAAAAACTTTTTATATTAATTTGTAATTTCTTCTTTTTCTTCTACGATTCCCTCTAAAAGTTCAGGTTTTTTCAAATATTTTGATAAAAGTTTAAAAGAAGAAGCATAATAATATCCATCACAAATTCTCTCATCACCAACAAAAGCTAGAGTAATACATTTTTCTTCTTTAATTTCATCATCTTCATAAATATAACTTTTTTTCTTTTTTCCCATAGAGAAAAACATACTAGTAGTTCCAAAATTGTATATATGATGATAAATACTATCAATTCCAAGCGAACCTACATTTGTTAAAAATACACTTGTATGGAATGGACTTGCATCAATAATTTTTCTTGCAAGTAAACCATGTTTATCTAAGAACATTAGAAACTTAACAACAGTTCTAATTAATCCACTTGGAATTATATTTAAAACATTTACTAATTTATCTGTTTTATTTGAATTTTCAAGTTCCTTATTTTTTTCTATTGCTCCATCTAATTTATCTTTAATTTCCAATATATTTTCATTACCATTAAACTCTAATTTTATCGGTGTTTCTGGTCCATCATCTGTCAAACTCTTTTTTATAACAAGTGATACATATATTTTATCTCTTTTATATAAAGCTCCATTCATTGCAAACCTATTTAAACTTGGTCTTTCTCCAATTATTTTTACAAGTGCTGCATAAATGATATTCATATATGAAAGTCGTATTCCTTCTTTTGCTTTTTTATCTATATATTCATCTAAATTTTTTAATGCTATATCTTGTTTAAAGTACACTTGCGAATCAGCTCTATCAAGCATTACACAAGGCATAATTTTAAAAATTGGTGGCAAATTTTTTATTCTTTTGCCATCGGCTCTATGTCCAAACATCCCATTTTCCCTTCTCTGTCTATATTCCTAATATTTTTGCTTCCACATTATACATTTTGTATTTCTTTGTTGCCTCATCAATTCTGAATTCAATTAATGTATTTTCAAGTGACTCTTGATTTTGTCTTAAATCTGTTGTAAAATATAATTTTATTTGTGGTATTTCTAATTTATTTTTTACAATTTCTTTAAATGTTTCTGCTGTATGTTTGTCATCTTCACATACAAATATTAATTGTGGCATAGCTGCAAATCCAGAATCTCCCGGAACAAAATTCTCATAAAATTCTTTGTACATAGCCATTTTATCTGCTAATTTCTTTTGCCAATCTGGTTCTCTTCTTATTACTTCAAATAAAAATGTTACAGATTTTCTATTTTTAGTTAGTCTTACAGAACCACCTGTTGCTTTAAATATTTTTCCTGATATTTTAGCTGTTAATGCTGGTTTTACAACATAACTATCAAAAGCTTTAACTTTTCTTAAATATGCAATTAAAGTTTGATTTCCTGCTAATCTTTTCTTTATCATTGGAACAGGTTTTACATTGTCTGTCTGTTGCCATTTACATTCAATTTCTTTTGATGTTAATAAATATTTTCCCATCTTTTCTAGACAATAAATTCTGTAAATTCCTTTTCCTTCTTCAGATGTAAAATAATATCTTGTTAAAATTTTTGATTTTACAAGTTGATCTAACTTGTTATTTAATTTGTCTTGTGACTTAGGATCGATTCCTTTCCATTCTAGCATTTGATATAATTGTCTAGATGTTATAAATTCAAATTCATTTACTAATTCTAGTATTGCAAAATGAATGTCTGTTATATGCCCTATGTTAATTTTATGTATTATTTGATTCATAGATACATATCCATCTTTTCCATCAAATGTTTTTATTTCACCTTCTCTTATAGCAAATGGTGATACTTGTGCTTTGATTTGGTTATCTTCAACCATTTCAATCCCTCCTTTATTTTAGTGACTAATTATAGCCCTATTTTAAACATTGTTTTTTAAACTATTGTTAATTTTACCTTTTTCTTTTCTGGCAAAATTCTTTTTATGCATACATCTATTTTTTCTCCATATTTAAGTTCATCTGTATACTCTGCCATACCTATTAAATTTGGTGTTAATTCAATAAATATACCATTTTTATTTTTCTCAGTATCTCTAACTATGCCCTTTACTGTCATTCCTTCTTTGAATTTCTGAACATTTTCTTCCCATGTTCCTAAACAATTTTTGTATGACAAATTAATTCTTCCTGTGTCTTTGTCGATATATTTTACCATACATTTTATTTTTTGTCCAATTTTCACCCTATCTTCTGGTGATTTTATTCTTGCAACAGATAAATCTTCTATATATACTAAACCGTCCGTCCCATTATCCATTCTAACAAAAGCTCCATATGGCTGAATTCCTGTTACAACTCCATCAACTATTTGACCTTGTTTAACCTCTTCCATTTTTTTGCTCCTTTTTCTTTTGTTTATTTATTATATTATATATTTTAGATAAAAAATTTTCAACTATTTTACTAATTTTTGTATTTCATTTTCTTGTAAATATCTCCACTTTCCAAGTTCAATATCTTTTACACCAATCCCACCTATTTTACTTCTATGTAATGCTAATACTTTTCTATTTACAGCTTCACACATTTTACGAACTTGTCTATTTTTTCCTTCATGAATAGTTATTTCTAGTCTTGAAATATCTTTCTCTGTATCTGTTTTTAAAATTTTTACTTTTGCAGGCTTTGTTGTATAATCATCTATTTTTACACCTTTACGTAATTGTTCAACCTCACTATTTTGTACAATACCTTTTACTGTAACAGTATAAGTTTTTTCTATTTCATGTTTTGGATGTGTAACTTTATATACAAAATCACCATCATTTGTTAATATCAGTGCTCCAGATGTGTACATATCAAGCCTACCTACTGGAACAATTCTTTCTTTGACTTTAACTAAATCAAGAACAGTTTCCCTTCCAAATTGATCATCTGCAGTTGTTACATATCCAATTGGCTTATTTAGTAATATATATACCATCTTTTTAGTCTGTTTTACTTCTTTTCCATTAAATTTTACAATATCTTTTTCTGGATTAACCTTTATTCCAAGTTCTGTAACAACTTTACCATTTACTTCAACTTTTCCTTGCAAAATTAACTCTTCACTTTTTCTTCTCGATGCAACTCCACTATTTGCAAGATATTTTTGTAATCTTTCTTCCATCTTTAATTCCTTTCCCAAGTTTACCTTGGACTGGTTCTTTTTTCTAAATCTCTGCATATTATATATTAATTCCTTTTACTTTTCTAAAAGGCTTTATATAGATTTCTCTGGCAAGGTTCTCTTGCCAGATTTTTATATTACTCTATTATCAAGTTCTTGAAGAACTTTTTCAAAATACTCTGGTAATGGTGCCTCTAGTTTCATATCTTTTCCTGTAATTGGATGTTTAAATTCCAAATACCTTGCATGTAAGCATTGCCCTACAATTCCAAACTCATTTTTACCATTTGAATAAATATAATCTCCTATAACAGGATAGCCAATATGAGCTAAATGTACACGTATTTGATGAGTTCTTCCTGTTTCGATATTTACTTCTAATAATGTATATTTATCATATCTCTTCAAAACTTTGATATGAGTTACTGCATTTTTTCCATTTTTAGTAACAGCCATCTTTTTTCTATCAGAATTACTTCTACCTATAGGCATATCTATAGTAGCCTCATTTTCTTTAACAACTCCTCTAACTAATGCAATATATGTTTTTTTAACTTCATGTCTTTTAATCTGTTCGCTCATATTAACATGTGCCATATCATTTTTAGCAACAATTAGAAGTCCAGAAGTATCTTTATCTAATCTATGAACTATACCTGGCCTAATTTCTCCGCCAATTCCAGATAAACTGTCTTTGCAAATAGCCATAATAGCATTAACTAAAGTCCCATCAGGATTACCATTTGCAGGATGAACAACCATCCCCTTAGGTTTGTTTACTACAATAATATCTTTATCTTCATAAACAATATCAATAGGAATATCTTGAGCCTTTAATTCAATTTCTACTGGTTCTTGTTCTGCAATTTCAATTTTGTCTCCTTCTGCAACCTTATAAGAAACTTTAGTTATTACTTTATCATTAACAACTACATTTCCTTGTTCAATTTGCCTTTGTGATGAAGTTCTAGTTGTTTCATCATCTTTGCTTGCAATATATACATCTAATCTTTTACCCTTTTCCTCTTCGTTTACTATATAATTTTTCATATTATTCCTTTCTGGTACCGTTGGGACCGGTTCTTAAAAGTACAATTTTGTGACTTTTGGGACCGGTTCTTATCGGTTCAATTTATAAAAAATAAAATTGTCATCCTCTTTTAGTAACTCATATCCATCTAAATTTGAATCTTGTATAATCATATTCATTTTAGAATTTTTATATAAAATCACATAATTTATTTTATATTTGTCAAATATATCTTCAAACCATATATCTAAATTAGAACTTTTCATAAAGTCCATAAATATATCTCTTCCACCATTATATTCTGGTGCATATAAGTCACATCTTGAATCTATAAATACTGGTATTCCTCTGTATAATAAATAACTTCCATAATTGTATTCATTATATAATCTTACGCTTTTTATATCTATATTATTTTCTTCGAAATATTGTAATATAAAATCACTCATTTCTACTGGATATGTCTTTGTGTCGACATACTTAGCCTTTAACTTTGGTTGTATAAAATATAAACTCAATATTAATACTAGCCCTGTTATTACAACACTCCCAAATAGAGTTGTTGAAATATTTATAAGCTTTTCATCTATGTCTTCTTCATCTTTTTTTAAGCCTGAATATAATAGTCTATTTAATATAACTGAACACATTATTACAAACATTGTTGCTTGTCTTTTTGAATATAACATTAAAAAGACTAGCCCACCTAACATAAATAAATCTGTTAGTCTAATTTTTGTATCTGTAAACATTAATATTGCTAAAAATATTATTAATACACTTAATATTCCTTCACAGTTTATTAGTGTCATTGGCAAATGTTCATTTATATTTTGTGTTGTATTTCCTTGCATTGTTTTTATTAAGTATGTATATGGTGTAGTTCCTAAAGGTGTTAAAAAACCTGTAAATGCACATATTATCATTACAATAATCAAGTATTTTGTTCCATCTCTTCTTTTAATTGAAATCTTAAATCCATCTTTTGGAGCTTTACCATATTTTTGGGCAACTTTTTCTTCTATTATTGCTATTACATATTCAGCTATATATGGTAAATATAGTATAAACATAAATGGCCATACTGCAACATGTAAATTAGCTATTAATATTGATATTATTATTAATCCTATTCCATATCTCTTTTTGCTTGTATTAACCAGTTTTTCCATAAAGTATAATTGAATTGTAAATAATATAAATGTTACTAATTGAGCTCTTGCTGCAATATAATCTTTTAATAAATACATTGCTCCTAATGTTATTACAAAAGATATTACTTGATTTTTAGTAAGTTTTGAATTGGTTTTAAATACAGCTATCCCTAGCAATACAGAGAATACACAAGTTGATATGTATATTCCTGCCATTCCTCCTACTGAATATATTGAATATATTATAACATCATATAACCAATGAGGATATGTATATTCTAATCCTTCATGCCATGAAAATGGATCCATCATATCTATCCCACCATTTTCTATTATGTGTTCTCCTATTTTGATTGTATAATATGTGTCATTTTGCAATGTTTTTGGTGTTAAACTAATACAAAATATTGCAATTAATACTATTGCCATTATTTCAAAACAAATTTTTTTCTTGTTTTTCATATATAGTAGCATTCCTTTCTCAAGGCTCAAACTAGGTTGGAAAATTTTAATTATTTTTCAACCTTAACCTCCATTTTTTAATATCCATATTATAACAATAATACAATAAAAAATCAACTGTACTACTTTTATTGCAGTACAGTTGAACTATTTATATTAAACAGCTTCTTTACTTTCTGTTTCTTCCTTCTTTTCTGTTCCTTCTTCATTTATTAATTCTAAACTACATATTGAAACTTCATATGCTACTTTCATTTCTGATGTTCCATCTTCATATTTCTTTTCATATTGTCTTGATTGAACTCTTCCTACTATTTTTACTTGAGCTCCAACTTCTAAGTTTTGGCAGAATCTTGCATTTCTTCCCCATGCTATTGTTGGAATATAGTCTGATTTATTATATGCTCTGTTTACTGCTAATAATAAATCTGCAATTTCTCTTCCAAATGGTGTTTGTCTGTAAATTGGTTTTTTACATACAAATCCGATAAGTACAACTTCATTTGTTGTTTCATCTTTTTTTACTATGTCACTTTCTTCTTGCTCTTCAACTTCTTCAAGTTCTTCTACGTCTTTAGCAAATACTGTTAAGATTAATTTGTTTCTTTCATTTTCGTAACTATTGTATGATCTGAATTGACCTTTTATTAATAGTTTTTTTCCTTCTGTTAACATTTCGTCTGTTATTAATCTTTCAGATATTGTTATTGGTATAATATCTGAGTTTCCACTTAAACGTGGTATTGATAAGTTGAATGAGTAAAATTTCTCACCATAAATTTCGTGGCTGAATTTCTTTTCGCCTGTAACTTTTCCTACTAATGTTAAGTAGTTGTTTTCTAAATAATTTGTATCCAATTTTGTTTCCTCCTTAAATTTTCTTTATCAATTGTAAATTTCTCGTCTTGCTTTTCTCTTTTTAAAATTTTCTACAATTCTTATTATACTACACTTTTTTGGTTTTGTCTACATAAAAAGTTAATTTTTTCTATTTTTTTTATGATTTTCCTTTAAATATTAGCATTTATGCGTAATTTATTTTAGATTATGCAATTCTTTTATAATAAAAACCACTAATTTATTATGAACTTTTTTATCAGTATCTTGAAATATTTTAATTTCTTTTTCTTGTGATTCTATAATTGTATTATCTATTTTTTTTAGATTTCTTTGTAAACATACAATTATTTTTTCATCATTTACACTTGATATACTTATTGTAGCTTTAGAATTAAAACCAAATGTTACTACTTTTACCGGATTTTCCATTTTTATATATCTTAAGATGTTGAGTTCTATATCTGCATTAATTATTAAATATTTGGTCTTAGAAACAACTTCATTCATAAATTCATATTCATTAGGCATTAAATTTATGTCCTCTAAAATTATTATTTCTTCAAAAAAAATTTTTGTAACATTTTTTATTGATTCCTTATTTATTTGTATTAATTCAATATTATATTTTTGCATTTCTTTTTTTATTGCTTTAAAATCTCTCTTTTTCGCAATTATTCCAACTAATGGCATAATAATCTCCTTTGCCTTCAGTATTTCCTAATCTTTACTTTTTATACTCTTAGTTAAGTACTTGTGTTCCGTTATTATTTATTGAATAATTGTCTTTATATATTAATTCTGAAATAGTAACTAATTGAAAACCACTTGATTTAATATTTTTTACTAGCATATCTAAACTATCTGCTGTGTGCTTAGTACCATTATGGCTTAATATTATTGAGCCTCCATCTAATTTATTTTTTAATCTATTCCACATTTCTTCACCTGTTAGTCCTTGATAATCAAGAGTATCCAAATTCCATTGAATAGTATAAAATCCATTTTCTTGTGCTGTTTTTATTACTGTGTTGTTATATTCTCCATATGGTGCTCTATATAAATTGGTTTTATGTCCTGTTATTTTTTCTATTTTATCTACACTTAATTTTATTTCTTCTAGATTTTTTTCTGAAGATAAATTATTTACATGCGGATGTGTATTACTATGGCTTCCTATTTCATGCCCTGCTTCATATATCTTTTTTACTGCTTCTGGATATTTGTCTACCCAGTCTCCTACCATAAAAAATGTTATATGTACATCATTATTTTTTAATGTCTCTAAAATATTATCTATATCATCTGCATTCCAGTAACAATTACTTTTATGATAGATTGTACTGAAAATTAAAAGCAGATTTTATCTACTTAACACTATACTGTAAATTTATAATTTATTTTTATATTTTCTTTATTTATAATTTCTATACTATCTATTAAATTAAGTATTATATTTCTATTAATATCTTTGAAACTAACTATTTCTTTTATATATTTCATTAATTCATTTTCTTTATTATTTTCAAAATTGCTTAATTTAATATTTAGCTTTTCTGTTTTTTCTATTAATTCTTGTCTTTCTTTTTTGTAACTTTCCGTAAAAGAAACAAATTCTTCTGTATCAAGTAAACCATTTACTCTATCTTCATAAGCTGTTTTTATAATTTTTGTTATTTCATCTATTCTTCTGTTATTATCTGCAATTTTCTTTTGTAACATTTTTTTATCATTATTAATTTTAGTTTTATCAATTGATTTTATTAGTTTTTCTTTATCAATTTTTTCTTGCAAGATTTTTCTTAAATCTTGCACCACAAATTCATTTAAAATGCTTTCTCTTACTGCTATTCTTGTGCAATAGTCTTTTCCGTAACGATTATACATACTACAAATTGCCACCATATCGTTTTTTAATCCACTTTGAACTTGATATGTATATTTGTTATTACATCTTGGACAATATAGAAGCCCTCCTAATAAATGCTCCGAATTTTCTTTTTTATGTATGTTATGTGCTTTTCTTTTTAATATGTCTTGTGCTAATTCATAAGTTTGATTATCTATAATTGGCTCATGTGCTTTTTCTTTAACTAAATGTTCTGATTTTGGCAGTAACCTATATTTTTTTACTTTATAACTTACCATTTCACCTTGACGTTGAATTAGGTCTCCAGTATAAACTTTATTTGTAAGAATTTTTTTTATGGTATTGTGCCCCCATAAGCCTGATATCGTTTTGCAATGATAATTGCAACTTTGTTGCTTATACACAGATGGACAAGGTATTTTTCTTTCATTTAATCTATGAGCTATATATGCTAATCCATTACCATTTACATATTCATTAAATATGTATTTTACTATTTCTGCAGCATCTTCATCTATTACTAATTTGGTAATATCATTTGGATGCTTTTTGTATCCGTATGGTGCAAATGCACCTATAAACTCACCTTTTTCAGCTTTTGTTCTTTTTACTGTTCTTACTTTTTTAGAAATATCTTTTGCATACATATCATTTACAACAGACATAAAAGGTCCAATATCATTATTACTATTTTTTGAAAATGTGTCTATTCCATCATTTACTGCAATATATCTTACATTTTTAGTAGGAAAATATTTTTCTAAATAATAACCAGTATCTATGTAGTCCCTTCCTAAACGAGATAAATCTTTAGTTATTACCATATCTATTTTTCCTTGTTCTATATCTTCTTTTAACCTTATAAATGACGGTCTGTTAAAGTTTGTTCCTGTAAATCCGTCATCTATGTAAATATCTATTAATAACCAATTAGGCTGTTTTGTCACATATTTCGTTAGAAATTCTTTTTGATTTATAATGCTTTCTGAGGTCCCGACTTCCTTCGTCATCTCTTGAAAGTCTTAAATAAAGTCCGTACTTTATATGTTTTACTGTCTAATATGCTTGTATCTAAATTCATTTGTTTCCATCCCTTCCTTCTTGTTTTTAGATGACAAGTTATTTTAGAATTTTTTGTTGTGTGAATTCTAACTTTTCTTCATTTATATTGCAAGTCTTTTCTTGTATGTATATTGGTAATAGTATTTCCATCATTTCTTGTAATGTTTTTCCTTCGTGTAAAAAAGTTCGCGTTACATTCATTTCCACCTCTTTCTTTTTAAATGTATATGTCTCTACATATAATTTATTACTTCCAAAAACAGATATAGATTATTCTTTATCTGTTTTAACCAACGCAAAAAAGAGTCCAGCACTTTTTTGGCTAAACTCCATCTTTTGGTTATTTTTTTATCATGATTTTATTGCATAATCATACTATACAGTATCAATATATCTTGTATTATTCAACTTTTTTCCAACATTTTTTTGTTTTGTCAATGTTTTATTTAATTTATAATTATACTTTCAAAATTTTTTTCTTGAAATTCAGCTAAATCCTAAATTACTTCATTAAAATCTGTCTTATTTTTTGGACTATTATTAATTTGTGATTTGCTTGACATTTTTATCAAATCTTCCAATTCTTTTTAAGATAAATATATTATTTTTTACTCAAATATACTTGTAAAATAAACATCATAATTTGAATTACCCAATAAATCGTGTCCTTCTATTTCAATAGCATATCCTAAAGATATATATGTTCCGTTTATCCCACCATCCCACCTAGGAGTAGTATTAATCCCTATAACAATCGGTATATTTATTAATGTAGAAAACAAATTAATAATAAATATAATTATCCAAATAATAATAGCAACAACAAAAATATTTTTCTTTGATTTTTTTATTATGAAATGATTAATTAACCAACTTAATAAAAATAAGAATATAAATAATATTATAATATCACATATGTTCATAATTAAGCTTCCTAGAGAAACTATACTACCACTGGAAGCTGCATTATATCCTACCATTTCTTGCATTATAATTACCTCCTTTATCGTATTATTAAAATAAATTATAACTTACTAAAGTTTGTATCTTTATTTTATATAAAATACCTATAAAAGTCAATTACAATGTAATTAAATTTTTTCTAACATCATCTCAAACTCTTTATAATATTCATCACATAATAAAACATTTCATAACTTCACTATTTAAATCTATACTTATAACTGTATTCCTTAAATACTTTTATTACCGTACTGCTACTTGATTTCAAAAATTCTCCCATTTCTTTTCTAGTTATAAAAACATATATATTTCCTTGTTCGTTTACTTTATTATTCATTCTTGATAAATTTAATCTATATAGTATAAAGATATAACCTAGCTGAGATAAAGGGCACAAAATCGATTTGTATGGTTCTGTGTATAAAATTTTTCTTGACACTTTACAAAACTTAAATTTTAAATTTTAATTTTTGATTTATGTTTATATATTCCAATATCCCCCTACATTTTTCTTTATTGTATAATAATTTCTAATAATTTCATATTTTATTTAATATTTTTATAAAATATTGTTAGTATATAAATTTTAACAATACCATTGTTTTAAATCTCAATAAATTAAATTTAAACAAAAAGTTCTAAATAACCTGTTTTTTATTTTCTATCACAAAAGTAATTGTTACCACGCACAATTCATTGTAAATGCAATTTTGTTTTCTTCTGTTTGCACATTATAAATCGGTAAATATTTTTCCGTAGTAGATGCGGGAATTGCACTTATATTCTTTATATTCGCAACAGCTATTAAAACTGCAACTGTCAATATTGATACTGCATATGTTTGTATTTTTTCTTTATTAAATATTAAAAACATAAAAAAACCTCCAAATTCTGATATTTAATTTTATGCGGTTCTTTTAGTTTTATTCTTAGCATGAAAATTGTAAATTTATTTTTTTATTATTAGAGTTTTCTTCTATAACATATATTTATCCTTAATAAAATCAAGTTATTAATTTTCTTCCATATCTCTTCTATAAAATATTTTTAATATTTTTTTATACATTGGAAACTTTATTTTATTTATTTCTTCTATAGTTTTCTTAATATCATATTCAATACTTAAACATTGAAAATCTACTTTTTCATCATTAATACTTAATATTCCTGCACTAGCCATATCATTGTCAATAATACAACCTACGGTCCCTGTATTTATATACCATTTATCATCATTACTATTCACGCTAATAGTATGTGTGTGCCCATATAAAAATATATCAGCATCTATTTTCTTAAACATCTCTTGATTATCAGCAATAGTAGGTCTTTTGATAATTTTTTTATAATTTCCTTCTTCATTGCATGGATAATGTACAACATGTATTTTCTTATTTTCTATTTCAAAGCTTCTTGTTTCTGGCAATTCAATAATAAAATTTTTAGACTCTTCACTTAGCTTGTTATGATTCCATTCATGATTTTTTATTTCCTCTGGACTCATTTTTCTCTTATCTTTATGCACTTCTCTTGGTAACCCCTCAATTAAATATTTTTCATGGTTTCCTCTTACTGATATTAAACTATGTTCTCTTTTTATTAACATCTGGACTGTTTCCTCTGGATTTGGTCCTATTCCAATTATATCTCCACAACATATTATTTTCTCAACTTCTCTTCTATCAAATTCCTTTAATACAGCATCTAGGGCTTGAATATTACTATGAATATCCGTTATTATACCTATTCTCATTTTTTATCTCTCCAAACATTAGTAATTAAAATCAAATCAAATTTTTATAAAGAATTTTTTGTTTTTTATCACACTTTTGCAAGTAATTTTATTACAAAAATCCCATTTTTGCAAATAAAATTTATATCCAATTATCTTTCACAATTCAGTTAAAAATATATTAAAAAATTGATAATATATTGTTTGAAATACCGCGTAAGCGATTAAATGAGCAAAGCGAATGCGATATGGAGCAATCTACATGCTAATACTTTTAATATGGAGATTGCGACACCAAGGTATAAAAAACAATATATTATCAATTTTTTAATATATATATTTTTGTCATAAATTATGAATTGTAACTATCTCCAATATATGTTTGTAATATTTTTGTAACAAAAATGTAATACAAATGTAATACACATTTATGACGAAATATTGTATAATAAATTTGACGAAATTTTATACAAAAAGTCAAAAAACGGAGGATACAATGAGCATCGAATCTGATTTAAGAAAAGATGGTATAAGAGTAGTAGACATACTTGATACAATGTCTGTAAATCGTATCTCTCATAATATCGCTACAAAGTTATGCAATACATTTCCAGAACTTTGTTTCAATGAGAGTGATTTATTTGCAAAACTATCAAAATTAGGTATGTACAGAGCAACAATGCCAGAAGGCATGGCAGAAGCAAACTACTTTTATAAAAATACATCTATATACTTTAACGAAAAAATTGCTATCGAAGATTTAGAAGAATTCGCAATTCATGAATGTATTCACTATATTCAAGAAGTTAAAGATAAAAAAAATAATCTTGTTAGAATGGGATTATGTAATTTTGATAATTTTAAAATCGTTGGTATGGGATTAAATGAAGCTGCAGTTCAATATATCACATCAAAAGTAATTGGAATCGAAAAAGATTACGTTAAATATTTTGGTGTATCATTTAGAACAATCAGTCCATCATACTATCCTTTAGAATGTAATCTAATTGAGCAAATGGCTTATATCACAGGTGAAACAGTATTATTTGATAGTACATTTACAAGTAATGATAAGTTCAAAAATGAATTTATCAAATTAACATCAGAAAAAACTTATGATGATATCGAATACTACGTTGATCAAATTCTAGATTTTGAAGAAAAAATTATAAGATTAAATAATAAATCATCATCATATGATGAAAGAAATAAAACAGTTGAAAAGCTTGTTGAAAAAACAGAAAACTGTAAAAATAAAATTTCTGAATATTTTGAAAAAGCTCAAAATCTAATTATCAAAAATTATTTTGACAAAGCTTTTAGAAATATAGAAAATTTAGAAGAACTTGATAATTATAGAAGAAAATTAGAACATTATAGAGAGTTAATCGGTACTACTGATAATTATACTTTCTTTGATGATTACTATACAGAAAAAATGTCACAATTAGAACATAAATCTAACGTGCTTGAAAATGGTGGCATTGAAACAGCTCTTGAATGTAAGAAACCTAATTTATTTGTTTCTTGGTTTAGAGCAATTAAAAACTTCGTAACAGGAGAAAAAATACATAATTAACAGAAGATTTTAGTATACAAATGATTTTAAAGTACTAATGAAAAACTTTACAAATGATAAGTGTACAAATGATTTTTGCAAGTTATTATTTACAAAAGATGACTATACAAAAGATTTATATATACAAATGTTAATTATACAAAAGATATCATACTAAAGACATCTCAAAAAGTCGGCAATAAACTGCCGACTTTTAGTCTTTATTTAAATATTCCATTATTGAATATGCTGCATCTCTTCCAGAACGCGCAGCCCAAGCAACTGTGCCCTTTGCACCTGCAATATCTCCACCTGCAAAAACTTTAGAATTTGATGTTCTATTTTTTTCATCAATTTGAATTCTACCCCATTTATTTAATTCCAAACCTAAATTTTTCACAAATTCTTCTGGCTCTGAACCTAATGCCATTACTATATAATCTATATCTATTATATAATTACTATTGTCAATATTTACAGGAACTTTTCTTATTTCTCCCTCTTTTTGAACAAGCTCTGTTTTTATTAATTCAACTTGTTCAACTTTTTCTTTTCCTAATATTCTTACAATATTATTTTGAAATAAAAATTCTATTCCTTCTTCTTTAGCTTCTTGAATTTCTTTTGTTTCTGCTGGCATTTGTTCTTCTGCTCTTCTATATATTACTTTTACTTCTTGTGCCCCTAGTCTTTTTATTGTTCTAGCACAATCCATTGCAACATTTCCTCCACCAATTATAGCAACTTTTTTGTTTGTATAATTAGGATGAGATTGATGTTCTAACAATTGGTTACCACCATATATACCATCTAATTCTTCTCCTTCTACACCCATTTTAGTTGTTATATTGGCTCCAAATGCTAAAAATATAGCATCATAAGTTTCTTCTAATTCTTGTAATGAAAAATCTTTTTCTAATTCTTGATTATATTTTACTTCTAAACCTAAATCAATTATTTTTTGTACTGTTTGCTTAACAACTTCTTTGGGTAATCTAAATTCAGGAATTCCATGTACTAATAATCCACCTAAGTAATTATATTTTTCATATATTGTTACAGAATATCCATTTCTCAATAAAAATGCCGCTGCCGTAAGTCCTGCAGGGCCTCCTCCTACAATTGCAATTTTCTTATCTATATTATCTGTATTTTTTTCTGAGATTTTATAATGCTCTTTTATAGAAATATCACCTATAAAAGCTTCCATTTCTCCTATACTTACAGGACTTGATTTTATTCCTCTTACACATGATCCTTCACATTGCTTAGTGTGTGGGCAGATTCTTCCACAAACTGCTTCAAAAACTGTTGTTTCTGATAATATTTCATATGCTTTTTTATAATCTTCTTCTTTAATTGCTTTTATAAAACCCGGTATGTTATTTCCTAAAGGACATCCTTTATTTGAACATGGTTTTACTGGACAATTTAAACAATAATTTGCTTTATCTTGTATTTCTTTCATTTTCTTCACCTATATTATTTTACATTGTTTCATTTACTTAGTCAATTACTTTGACCGATTATACTTACTCATAACTTGTTGCAAATCTTTAATAAAATCTATTTTTTTAGTTTCATCTCTCAAAAGCGCTGCAGGGTGCCAAGTAGGCATATATAAAATCCCCTTTTTTTCTATCCATTTGCCTCTACTTGCAGTGATTCCATACTCTTTTCCTAAAATATTTTTCAGAGCAACACTCCCAAGTAAAACAATAATTTTAGGCTTAACTAAAATAACTTGATTTCTTAAATAATTCAAACAAGCCATAGCCTCATCATCTTGTGGATTTCTATTTGATGGAGGACGACATTTTACAATATTTGCAATATAAACGTCGTCTCTATTTAAACCAATAGTTTCAAAAGCCATGTTCATCAATTTACCAGCTTTGCCAACAAATGGTATCCCCTGCATATCCTCATCTGCCCCAGGTCCTTCACCAATAAACATTAAATCTGCTTGTCTATTTCCTGTTCCAAATACTATATTATTTCTATTCTGACATAATTTACATTTTTTACATTGTTTAGCTTCATCTTCTAATTCTTCCCAATTGTCATACATTTATTTCACATCCTAAATATTAAAAATCCTCATTGCATTTTCATACGTTTTTTGTGCAACCTCTTCTATAGTAAGTTCTTTAACATCTGCTATCTTTTGTGCAACATATTTTACATTTCTACAATCATTACGTTTTCCTCTGTTAGGTTCT
Organism: uncultured Clostridia bacterium; assembly: GCA_934155625.1. GTDB lineage: Bacteria > Bacillota > Clostridia > TANB77 > CAG-508 > CAG-269. Next base: position 23,116 of record CAKPHD010000010.1, on the reverse strand, counting down.
GGTGATAAATACGGACTATCTGTTTCTATTAAAATTTTATCCATTGGCACCATTTTTATAATATCAGGTGCATTTTTAGAATTTTTAAAAGTTATTGGTCCTGCAAATGAAATATAATATCCTAATTCTAAAGCTCGTCTTACTAATTCTTGATTTAATTGACAACAATGAAATATTCCAGCTTTATTAACCCTATTATTTCTTATAATATCAAGTGTATCAACAGATGCATCTCTTGAATGAATTACAATTGGCAATTCTAATTCATTTGCTAATTCTATTTGCTTAATAAAAGCTTGTTTTTGTAGTTCTTTATTTTCTTTGTTCCAATAATAGTCAAGTCCAATTTCTCCAATAGCAACTAATTTTTTTGAGTTGTTTTCTTTCACAATTTTTGAAATTTCATCTAGATCTTTCCACAATTGTTGCTCAGATTGTGGAATATCATTTGGTGAAATCCCACAAATTGAATAAATAAATTCATATTTTTTTGACATCTCTAACGAAAATAATGATGAGTCAATATTGTAACCTGCACATACAAATTTCGTAACACCTGCTTCATATGTTTCCTTTATAATTTGCTCTCTATCTTCATTAAATTTTTCATCATTATAATGTGAATGTGAATCAAAAAGTTCCATTTTTCTTTCTACCTTTCTATTAAAACTACCGAAGCTACTGCATACTCTTTGCAATGTGAAATACTTATATCAATGTTTTCAATAGCTTCTGTAAATTTTTCATTAAGCTTAATATATGGTCTTCCATAATCATCATTTTTTATTTCAATATCTTTCCATTCTATATCATACTTGCTGTCTAATGTTGCTGATAATGCTTTAAATACCGCTTCTTTTGCAGCAAACCTTGCTGCATAATGTTGATACTTCTGTGCATTTTTACTTTCGCAATATTCAATTTCGTCTTGAGTATACACTCTTCCGCAAAACTTTTTTTCAGTCTCTTCTATTGCTTTTTTTACTCTGTTTATTTCTATAATATCTGTCCCTGTTCTTATTTTCATATCCCATTCCTTCTTATAAATAAAGTTGATATATAAACATATATCAACTTCTTTTGTTATTTGCCTAAAAACAATATATTTATTAAATTTATTATCAATGTTACAAGTAATATAGCTATAATAGCAACATTATTTTTAGCTGTCTTTTCTATATTCATTTCTTTATATAAAACATCATATTTGTTTTTGGTATCAAAATAACTTGAATTTAATTCCAAAACGTCTCTTAAATTTTGATAGAATACTGAACCAGTATCATCAAGTGTAACTTCATTAATCCACAAATTCTGTGTAAAATTTATAAATTCTTTACGAGCTTTTTTTACATCTATTCCTTGGCTAAAATCCAAATTAATTTTTCTTAAATATATTTTTGTATATATTGCCAAAATATATGTATATAAATATTGTTGCTCAAATTCATGTGGAAATACTGTAAAATTATTTATATCACAACTTGAACTAAATAATGTAATTCCTTGTTTTGTTACTCCTAATTTTGCATATTTCCATTTTGAAATTACCTTCATATCTTCTTTTGAATAATTCACACTATTATCACTAGGTAAAATATTTAAAAATTTCATATAATTACTACGAATGTTATCAAATTCATTATTATTATTCCAACTTTCTTGATCTATACATACATAAGAAAATGTTAAAAATCTTTCTGTATCTATATCTAGTTTCATTGCCTCTGTTGACGGTCCAGTTAAACTATCTATAAATTCTTTAAAATATTGTACATCTTCAAAACAATCTGTTTGTACTCTTATATTATCATAATTATTTAAATTAGAGAATTCTTGATTTATATCTCTGAATTTATAATTAAAATTTAATAAATCCGCAAATCTTTCACTTTCTTCTATATTTGTTTTTATACATAAAAAGCAAATTCCTGTGTTAAAACATATTATCTCAATTTTAGGTATTTTAAAAAATATTCCATTTCTTTCTTCAGTTTTACCTTGTATATCCTTTTCCATATTATATTCAAAAATTGTACAAGGACTTTGAGCTAATACTGCTGCTTTAGTTTCTATTGGTAATTCCTCTAATTTTGCTAATCTGGTCTTACTGAAATTAAAGCTATTAAACATATAATTTCTTGCTCTATGAGAAAAATATGAATATAAACTCAAATCTTTTTCTTTTTTAAATATTCTTAATTTACAGTTTTTATCTTTTAATAATTTTATTAAATATTTAGAAAATTTATTTTCCTTTATTACATAAGGATATATAAAGTATGTATATTGATATTTTGTCTTTAGCTCCATATTTTATTACATTCCTCTCTACTTAAAGATTTTTCCTTAAGTTATTTTTCACAATAGTAATTCATATTTAAATCTTCTCCTAAGTGCCACTTTCCTATGAAATCGATTTTCAAATTATTTTCTAATTCATATTTTGGTTCTATTACTTCTTTGCCATTTTTATCAAGTGAACCCCATAATCCGTCTTTTTTTACTGCTACATATCCATATTTATTTTGCTCTGTTGCATCATCATATATATATTCTGTAACCGGATTTCCTTTTTTGTCTACATATCCATATTTGCCATTTTGTTTATCTAAAAATATTGTATTATCTTTTAATACTTTCGTATTTTCAGTTTCTTCTCCTTTAAAGTCATAATATTTATAGTCATCATTTACTCTCATTCTAATATATCCATCTTCTTCATTTACTTCTGACAATATTCCTGTTGCCTTTACAGTATATAAGTCATCAATTATAGAAGTATTATACTCAGAGTCTTCTGCGAAAAATAAGTCTGCTTTTTCATTATATGTAATATCTGTATATTCGAATGCTAATTGCTCATTTCCTACATTGTCTATTATTCCATATTTATCATTTTGTTTTGCTATATATTTTCCTTCTTTTACTTCCTTTAAATATTGATATTTGGCTTCTAATGTAACCTCTCCTGATGTACTAATTTCGCCATATAAATTATTTTTTATGAATATTATTCCATTTGTTGTTGCTGATTTTATATCATCAAATCCAGAATCTAATATTACTTTGCCATCTGAATCTACTAATTCTTTTTTCCCATTTTCTTTAACTAAATAGTAATCTTTTAAATATACTTGTGTTATTTCATCATATTTATTTTCTAATATTTGTCTCTTTGTAGCACTTACTACTCCATATTTTTCTGATTCATCAATTGTAATATATCCTTCTTTATATGTTTCACCTAATGCTTTAATGTCTTTATAATTAACATCAATTAATATACTTCCATTGTCATTTACTAATCCTACTTTTCCATCTTTTTTGATAATTATGCTATTTTCCATTCCGTCTAATGTTGTTATTTCATCATATTCAATTGGTAGCAATTCTTTTCCATTGAAGTCTATTAATCCATATTTTCCATTTTTGCTTACTTTTAAGATATTTTTTTCATACCATACATTATTATTTTTATCTATATTATCTATTGCTTCAACTTGGTCATATTCCGTAAAAACTTCTTCATTTTTACTGTTTATTACTTTTGTCTTATATGTTCCTGTTTGTTCATCTACATCATATGTACAAATAAAAATTTCTTTTTCTTCATCTGGAATTATTATCATTTCTTGATATGACGGTGTTATTACTTCTTCTCCATCTTGATTCATTACACCCCATTTATTTTGTGCATATAGTGTAAAATATTGATAATTTTTTGTTGCTTTTTCACGTTGTTTAAATACATTTTTTATTATAAATATAAACATAATTACTACTGCTATTGCTATTATTACTGCAAAGACTTTTGTGTAATTTAGCTTTCCTTCTGTTTGATATCTTTTTCCTTTTGCCATATTTTCCATTCCTTTAATTTTATTTAGGTTTTATTGCTGCACCTATAAGCATCTCTTTTATTATATTTTTCTACATGTATAATATATCACAAAATTTTTTAAGTTACAAGTAATTATTTAAAAAAACAAGAGTACACTTTATACTCTTGTTATATATTATCTTCTTTTTTCTTTTTTATATTTAGCAAGTTGTTGTTCTATTACCGAAATACTTCTTTTTAGTTCTACAATCTGACTATCATATAATTGGCATAATGCATTTATCTGTTTTTGTGTTAATTCACTATCAGCAATCTCTCCATTTTTATATCTTCTTTGAAGTTCGAAAATATTATTTTCATCGATGTCTATATTTCTAATATCACTTCTAAAAACTTCACTTTTTTCCATTTCCATTTCTATATCTTCATTAACTACACTGTTAACTTCTTTAACTTTTTTTCCAAATAAGCCTTTAAAAAAGTTCTTTATCTTTATAAATACATTTTCTTCATTTCTTTCAATTAAATTTTTTTCTTGAGTATTATCTTTCATATTTCTTCTCCCACTTAACTTTTCTTTAGTCTCTTTCAACATCTTGTGACTCTGATGTCTTCTCTTTATCATTTTCTAATATTTCTTGAAATTCTTTTACAGCTTTTTCCTTACTTTTACTTAGTAATTCTGCTTCAGCTTCTTTTCTATGCAAATCTTCAATTGTAAAATTTCTTTCTGTTGTTTCTACTATATTTTCTCCCATAATAATCCTCCTTAACTCATCTGTACAAAAAAAATTATATACTACTGCTTTAATAATTTCAAGCATTTTACCAAAATATTTATGCTTTTTTTATAAGTTTACAAACAATTATACTCATATCATCTTTAGCAATACCATAACTATTATCAACCGCTTCATTTAAAAGTAAATCTGCAATCTTTTGACAATTAGTAGATTCAATATCTTCTAGCATATACTTTACCCAAAGTTCTTTATTCTTATACTCAACATTAGCATCTAAAATTCCATCACTACACATTACCAAAATATCTTGATTTTCAATATCTTTGTCATATGTTGTTAGATTGATATTATTTAAAATTCCTGCTGGCAAACTCAAAGATTTTACAATTTGAACTTTTTTCTTATTCTTTACATATGTAGGACATGCTCCATTTTTGATAAATTCAATTTTTCCATTGTATAAGTCAACTATTGCAATATCTAATGTTGCAAAAATCTCCTCATTTGCATTCATAATTGTTGTATTAATTAAATCTATTGATGTATCTTTATCAAATCCTGACATCAATAATCTTTCTAACATTTTTATTGCTATTTGACTGCTTTTTCTTGCATCTGGTCCTGTTCCCATTCCGTCACTTAATGCAACTAAATATTTTCCATCATTTAAACGTATATGTAATAAACTATCGCCAGATACAGGGCTATCATTTTTTATTTTCGTTGCTTGTCCTATTTGTATAACATATTTGTCTGCTGATAAAAAACTTATTATTCGTTTTCCTTGTTTATTTAGTTTTTTAATTTTAACTTCATTTCTCATTAATTTTTCATTTAAACTTTTTTCTAATACTTTTTGAATCTTATCAAAATCAGCATTTTCATTTATTTTACTATCTTCCTGCAAATACACATCAACAAAATATCTATTATCTTTTTTATCTATTTCAATTCCATCAACCAAAATATCTTTTACTTCTAAAGCTTTTATTACTTTATTTTTTTCTTCATCAAAATCCTTTTCTTGATTAATTTCTTTTTCCATTTTTACAGCAATACTGGAAATTGCTTTAGAAACTCCATCAAGTTGAGCTTGTACATTTTTCTTGTTTGATTTAACTTTTTCTTCCCATATAAAGTTTGATTTACTTATTTTATACGCATAATTTACAGCTTTAACAATTTGTTCTATATCATTATTCATTCTTTTGCTGATTTTCTCATCATTATATTGCACTATATAGTTATTAAATTTTGCAAATGTTTTTAATAAATCTTCTCTATCTATTTCTTGTTTATCTAATAAAATATCAAATAATTCATTTACGATTTTGCCTTCTGTTTGTGTCATATCATCATATAACATATTTTCTTCAAGTCCATCTAAATTATTTAGTAATTCTGTAATAAATGCCTGTCTATTTTTTAAATACATATTTGTATCATTTTTCTCTTGATATGTATTAGCTATATCTTTTATTGTTTCCGATACCATGTTAAGCTGTTCTATTGTTTCTTTGCTTTGCTCTAAACCTCTTTTATTGTATTCAGGCAACATATTGTCACTTTTAGCAAGTTCTTCTATATTTATTCCTGCCCATTTTGGAATTGCAAGTAACCCTAGTGATGCAATTAATGCTTCTTTAAATACTACTAAATCTGTTGCAGTTCCTTTTGAAGCATATAATAAAATTCCATTTCCTGCTAGAAATCCTACAATTACTCCTATTTTTCCAAATCTATTTAATAATCCCGCAATCATACCAGAAAGAGCATATACTGCAACTACCATTGGTTCACTTTGTGCAATTATCCCTAAGGTTACACCTATTGTCACTCCTGCTGTTGCTCCAACTAGTACTCCATTTCTCCATCCTAATATTAATACTATAAGTATACTTAAAATATTTCTAATTGATAGTCCTAATATAGAAAAGTCCCCAAACGCTGAAAAAGCTATTGAAACTAATAAACTAGCCCCAATTACCTCTTCTATTGAAAACGCATTTTTTTCAGTTATATCTTGTATTACAACTAATGAATTTACAAATATTTTATAAAATACTACAGAGAATATTGCAAGTGTAACATGTAATAACATATCTGCAACTGTAAATCTTGTTAATATCAATTTTGCAATCATTACTAGTAATATACTTACAAAAACATGTCCCGCAATTTGTATTTGTTCGTTTTTATATTGGTCGTTTTCTTTTGGAGGTCTTATACACATTGTTATTAATAGCATTAGTATTATTAATATATAATTTAATGTTCCAATTGCGCCTACCCCTATAAAATTTCCAATGAGACCTGCAATTACTACTATTATTGCTGGAATTCCACTAGCTAGACTAGCTGCCACTATTGCTATACTAAATGGCGAAACTGCTTGTCCCATTCCTATTGTTGATACCATAAACGCAATTATATATATAATTATATTTTTTATATTTAATAATTTTTTTAACATCCTTACCACCTCATAACCTTTTCATAATATAGCAATATTTTAATCCTTTTCTTTTGTGTTTTTTGTCTTTTTTAGTACTCTACTATAAAAAAGTTTTTTACATTTTGTGATATATATTTTTTTATTCTTTTATTTTCTTTAGTTTTGTGATTTATATTTTATTATATATTGTCGAAAATTACAAGTTTTTTTAGTAATTTATAAAATATTTTAAAAGGAACAATACCTGTAGTATTGTCCCTTAGTTTTACTATTTAATTAATATACTCTTTTAATTTCCATAACAGAAACCGCATAAACTTCTACTTCCTCATTCGGTCTCTTTTTCTTTCTAAATTTTCTACTTTGTAGTCTACCATAGATTTTTATTTTTGTTCCAATTGGTAACGTCTCTACCCATCGTGCACAATTATTCCATGCTAAACACGGAATATAGTCAGAATCAATGTATGATTTATACACTGTTTTTTCATTTCTATGGACTGCAATTTGAAACGAAATGATCTCCCTGGTCTTAGTTTCTTTAAAATATGGCTCTTCACATGTATAGCCTTCTAAGAAAATTAAATTATCACCGACTTCAGTTCCTTTAGGATTTTCATCATAAATTTCTATGTTCTTAGCATATAAGAAAATTTCTTTATGTTTCTCATTAATATATGATCTAACATCTCCAGTTACTCTGATCCATTTTCCTATAACAATTTTATTTTCTTTTTCTTCATCTAGAATGTAGTCTGGTATACTTACAGGAAAATAATCTACTTTCCCACTATTCCTATAAACTTTTACCTTTGTATTATAGTAAGTCGAAAATGTTCCTACTCTTGTTTCAATTTCGGCCACAATTTTTCCTTCTAATACTGCCTTATTGTTAATTCCAAACACACACCGAATACCAGTTGCATTGTTTTCAATTTCTTTTATAATCTTTTCTTTTTCCCTGATGGCTTCAATACTCATCCTGTTTCCTCCTATAATATTTTTAAATAGTAAAACTATTATTTGTTTACATACAAAAATTTTCAAGTATGTTTAAATTAAGAAAAATCTTTCTTCATTTTTATATGTATAAACAATATAATAATATTATACCATTTTTATTATATTTTGTAAACGCTTGATTTCACTCAGTTCTAGCATTATTTTAACAATTTGTTTTTTTTAACATATAATATCAAAAGAAAACATAAATTATTTAGAGGTGATTTAATGTCTAGCAATATGAACGATTTATTTGCCAATGTAAAAAAAATGGTTGATAGTGGTAATATTCCAAATGATATTCAACAGATGATGAATAATTTACAAAATAACTCTTCTAATTCTTCTGCAAATAATAACAATAACTTAAATGATTTGCTTAATCAAGTTTCTCCAGAAATGCTAAATAATCTAAATAGTATGTTAAACTCATCCAATCAAACTTCAAATAATTCAAACTTTAATTTAGATATGAATACTATTATGAAGATGAAATCTATTATGGAGAATATGAATAACAAAAATGACCCGAGAGCAAATCTTCTTTATTCATTAAAACCTTATTTACGTGATAGCAAAAAAGAAAAATTAGATCAATATGTAAATTTATTAAATGTTTCTAAAATTGCTGAACTAATGAACAAAGATAATTCAAACAATAATAACAATTCTAAAGGTTAATTACACAGAAAGGAGGTAAAATAATGCCTGTTTTTCCATATTATAATCCATATAGAAGAAATAATAATTTTTCATATTTTTACAATCCTTATAATTATAAGTATACTTATGGCAGAAATTTTTCTCCTAATTTAACTCAACCAAACAATCAAACAGTTCAAGAAGAGATTCAATCTAATAGAAATTCTAACTCAAAAAAACCAAATGATGAAAATGTTTGGTTAGATATATTTGGTATAAAACTTTATTATGATGATATACTTATTCTTAGTTTGTTATTTTTTCTATATGAAGAAAAAGTAAAAGATGAAGGTCTTTTTTTGGCTTTGGTCTTATTACTAATTAGTTAAAAAAAGGGCCATTTAAATGGTCCTTTATTCAATCACAATTTCATCATCATTAACATATATATATGCATTATCATAAACATATTCTGAATCAATATCAATTTCTTTTACAATATTGGATATACGTATTTGCACTGCATCAAGAGTACTCGCTGTAATTATTGCTTCTTTATTTCCTTTTGCTCCTGCATGAGCTAAACCTCTAAGAGTTCCAATAATTGCTATATTATCAGCAGCTATAACTTCTGCTCCAGAATTAACATCCCCAATTACTACTAAGCTTCCTTCTACTTCTATTTTCTGCCCAGAACGAAGTGAGCCTTTATGAAATGTTGTCTCTGATGTTCCAACATCTTTTTTATAACTTCTAGTTATACTGTGTAACCCTAAAGTAGTTGGGCTATCAAATTTTATTTTTACATCTATTTTACTTTTTATTATCTCTTTTATCTCTTCTATCTCTTTATTAGATAAAATTTTGCCTGTTACTCTAATTGGAGTTGTTTCATCTTTATACATTTTCTTTAGTTCTCTTAATTTTTTGTTTAAATCTTTTATTATATTTTCTTGTGTTGCATTGTCATCTATTTTTATTAAAACTTCATTCGTTTTTAAATTTATACTAACATTATTCATTTCTGACATCCTTTCGCCCTTTTTTCAATTCATGTCTATCTAATTTGCTCTACAAATGGCATTGCTGACATAGATTCCTTTACTGATTCAGTTGATTGATTCATTCCAAAATATTGTGTTAAAACATCTCTTGCAACTTCTGCTGCATAATTTCCATGTCCACCATTTTCTATCATTACTACAACTGCAACTTCTGGTTTTTCATATGGTGCGAAACATACGAACCATGCATTTACAAGGTCATTTCCATTTTTATCTTTACCTGCTTCTGCAGAACCAGTCTTTCCTGCAACTTCTTGTGTAAAGTTTTTAAAAATATTATATGCTGTTCCTCCTGCTTCGCTTGCAGCCATTCTCATTCCTTCTTTAGCAACAGAAATACTTTCTGGATTGATTGTTATTCCATCATCTGTATTTTGATATCCTACCTTTTCGTTAGTATAATTTTCTATTTCTTCTCTTGATACTTCTGTACCATCTGAATTTAAAATTGATTTTACAATTGTTGGTTTTACAACTGTTCCGCCATTTGCTACTGATGAAATATATTTTGCAATTTGCATTGGAGTAAAATTATTATCACCTTGTCCTATTGCAGCATTTAATACATCACCCGGTCCGATTTTTCCATTATTTCTAAGTTTAGCATATGTCTCTCTTGAGGCAACAGCTCCATCTTTTTCATTTGGTAATTCTATTCCTGTTTTCTTTCCTAAACCAAAATGTAATGCATATTTAGCTAAATTATCTATTCCCATTCTATCTCCAGTTTCATAGAAAAAGTAATTGCATGAATGTTGTAATGCTTGTGTTACATTTTGATATCCATGTCCTCTATGATAACTTGTATAGTACCAACATTTCCACTCACTATTATATTTTCTATATACACCAGTATCATTTATTCTTTCTTTAGTTGTTATAGCACCTGTCTCTAAGCCAGCTATTGCAGTAACCATTTTAAATGTTGAACCTGGTTCATATGTAGATTGTGTCGCTTTATTTAGTTGAGGATGTCTAGTATCATCTCTTAAATAGGCCCAATTTTCTTGTGATATTCCTCCAACAAACCACTGTGGTTCAAATGTTGGATAACTTGCTGTTGCTAGTACCTCACCTGTATTTACATTCATTACTACGGCAGCCCCACCTTGAGCATCATATCTTTGAGAAAATCCACCATTTCTAATCTTATTTATACAATTTTCTAATGCTGTTTCTGTTACTTGTTGTAAATTAGAATCTATAGTAAGTACAACATCACTTCCTGCTATTGCATTTTTTGCAACAGATTCCCCTGTAATTGTTCCGTCAACAGACATTTCTACTTGCTTTTCTCCATCTTTTCCTTTTAAATATTTTTCAAAAATGTATTCAACACCAGTTTTACCAATTATATCATCAATGCTATATGTATCTTTCTTTTCATTATATTCTTCTTCTTTTATTTTTCCGGTATAACCAATTACATGTGCAGCTAAACTCCCTGTCAAATATGTTCTTGCAGCATTTGTTGAAATACTAACTCCTGGGAAATCACTATTTCTTTCACTTATTTGTGCAACAACCTCTTCATTAACATTTGTTGCAATCGTTATTGATTTTGTAGCACTATATCCTGTTGTTGTTATTAAATATCTTATTGAAATAATTTTTCTAATATCATCTATATTGTCATTATTTATTTCATATTTATCCTTAAATTTGTAAAATGCTTGTTCCACAGATGCATTTTCTGGAATTTTATATTTATTTTCCCAGTTGGTAAGTTCTTCTCCACTTATATTAAACTGAAATGGATTTATACTAATTGGGAAATTATCACTATATTGTATTTGATATTGGTTTAACAAATTAACAAGATTTAATGCAGACTCATTTAATTGATCATTTGATATATTCGTTTTATATATTTCTATATTATTTTCAGTTTTTACTCCTGCAAGCTCATTTCCAGATCTATCTAAAATTGACCCTCTTGCTGCTTTTATTGTAGATACTCTAGATAATCTTGTATTTGATTGTTCCCTATAACTTTCGCCGTGTACCACTTGAAGATTAAATAGTTGAACAATTAAAATTATACCAATTAAATATACTATAATATTTATTATATTGAACCTAACATTTGCTTGTTCTTTTCCTTCTTCATCAAAATTTATTCTATTGTTCAACTTCTCACCAACTTTCTAATATTATTAAAAATATCTTGTTAAAATTCTATCACCCTTAATTTCATTTTCAATTTCATATCCGACATTTTTTAATATAGGATATAATATAATTATTAATAATATATTATAAACTACTTCAATTAATAAAGTTTTTATAAAAATAAGTAATTCAATATTAATTCCATATATTATATATTGCATAAAATAAAGTACAACTTCATAAACTATTGTACTAATTATTCCCATTAATAATACTGTAATTCTACTGTCTTTTGAAAGTGTTTTTTCTAAAAGTCCTGTTAGTAATCCAATTGTGGCCAAAGCAACAGAAGTTAATCCTATATTTTTGCCTATCCATAAATCAATAAAAATACCATATATTATTCCATAAATTACTCCCATTGTTCGTCCCATATATAAACCTATAAACATCATTAAAATAACAAATAAATTAGGCATTATTCCTGCAATAGTAAAGTTGTTGAAAAAAATAGATTGTAATAAATATACTACTATAAAAACCACAATTAACGAAATATGTATTATTGTTTTTCTCATTTTTTCAACACCTTTCTACTGATTTGTTATAACTAAAACTGTTTCAAGTTTTTCAAAATTTACTGCAGTTTCTATAGTTGCATATGAATCTGTTTTGTTTGAACCTTCATTCACTTTTTTTACTTTTCCTATATGAATTCCTTTAATATAAATTCCTCCTAGTCCAGAAGTTTCAACACTATCTCCCTGTATTATTCTTGCATTTGTTTCTATATTAGAAGCACTTAATATCGATTTATTTTCTATAGTTCCTTTACATATCATTGTATCTCTAGTTGAACTTGCAACACAACTTGTAGCACTTGCACTATCAACTATTGTTTGAACTTTTGCAGTATTCTTTGTTGTTGATACTACATATCCAACAAGTCCTTCATCAGCAATAACTGTCATTTTCTCTTTTATTCCATCCTCACTACCAATATTGATAATAATTGTTTTTGAATAATTACTTATATCCCTTGATATTACTGTTCCCGGAACTGTTGTATACTGACCATATTTTTTTGACAAGTTTAATTCTTGTTTTAATTGTTCGTTTTCGTTTTTCATTATTTCATATTCTCTTAACTGTTGTTCTAATTCACTATTTTTTTGCTTTAAAGACTCATTTTCTGTTTTTAATTCACTCACATTTGCAAAAAATTTATCATTATTATTTATTTTATTTTTCAAATATGTTAAACCATTTTCAACAGGCATTACTACTTTACTTGCTAAATTTTCCATTACAGATAAATTATCTGAATTAGTGTTTGAAAGTATAACTAATATTATTAATATTATAATTGTAATTACAATTCCTATAATTCCACTTTTTCTATCTCTCTCCATAAATTATCTTCTCTTTCTTGAATTTAATAAAATCGTTTTTAGTTTTTCTAAATCCTGTAAAGTTTTTTCTGTTCCTTTTACTACACAATCTAATGGCTCTTCTGCCACATAAACAGGCATTCCTGTTTCTGCACTTATTAGTTTGTCTAAGTTTTGTATCAAAGCTCCTCCACCAGATAATATAATTCCTTTTTCCATAATATCTGATGCAAGCTCTGGAGGTGTTTTCTCTAATGTTATTTTTACTACCTCTACAATTTTATTTATAGATTCTTTCATTGCATGTTCTACTTGATCAGATGTGATTATTTCTGTTCTTGGTAATCCATTATTTAAATCTCTTCCCTTTATTTTCATTGTCATTTGAGTCATAAGTGGTGTAGCACATCCAATTTCTTTTTTTATTTGTTCCGCAGTTTCTCCGCCAATAGCAAGATTTAATTCTTTTTTCACATAGTTTATAATATCTTCATCCAATTCGTCTCCTGCAATTCTTAATGAATTACTTATCACAATTCCTCCTAAAGAAATTACTGCTACTTCTGTTGTTCCTCCTCCAATGTCAACGATTATATTTCCACTTGGTTCTTCAATTTCTATCCCCGCTCCAATTGCTGCTGACATTGGTTCTTCTATTAAATATACTTCCCTAGCACCTGCTCGCATTATTGCTTCTTCTACTGCTCTTTCTTCAACTTCTGTTATTCCTGATGGAACTCCTACTAAAACTCTTGGTCTTATCGCATTATATCTTTTACAAACTCTTTCTAATAAATTTTTTAACAATAATTTTGTTGCTGTAAAATCTGCTATTACTCCATCTTTTAATGGCCTTATTGCATTTATTTCTTTAGGTGTTCTTCCTAACATTTCTTTTGCTTCAAATCCTGTAGCTAATATTTCTCCATTTCTTGTATCTATCGAAATTACAGATGGTTCTCTTACTACTATTCCTTTTCCTTTTACTGTAACTAATATATTTGCTGTTCCTAAATCAATCCCTATATCTTTAGATTTAAATGATAAAAAATTCATTATATTTCTTCCTTTCTTTTCAGCCTAATTAATTTCTTGACGAAAAAATACTGACATATTTCATATCTCCTAATACTATATGATCCAATAACTGTATCCCTAATATTTTAGATGCTTGTTCTACCTTTTTAGTAAAAATTAAGTCTTGTTCACTTGGCGTAGGGTCTCCACTTGGATGATTATGTATTAATATTATTTTTGAAGCTTCTATTTTTACTGCTTCATTTAATATTGATTTCATTGTGGTACTTACAAAGTTTCCTCCACCTTTAGCAACATCTTTTATTTTCATCAATTTATTTTTATTATTTAACATTGCAACTTTTAATATCTCTTGTTTTTCAAATCTCATTTTTTCTAATAGTATATTAGCAATGTCTTTAGGACACAGAATTTGTTTTTCTTTGTAACTTGATACTGTATTAAGTCTTATTGCTAATTCACATACTGCTTTTAATTGAATTGCTTTTACTTTTCCTATTCCTTTAATTTTCATTAGTTCTTCTAATGTTAAATCTAATAAAAATCTTAGATTGTCCTCATTTTCAGTATTAAGTTTTAAAATTTTCTGTGCTAATCCTATAGCTGTTTCATCTTTTGTTCCAGTTTTAATTATTATTGCTAATAATTCTGCATTTGTTAATGTTTTTTCACCATACTGTTCTAGTTTTTCGTATGGTCTTTCTGCTTTTGGTAATTCTTTCATTTTTATAGACATATTCACGTTTCCTTTCATTGTAAGAAAGGTCCCCTATATTGTGTTTATATTATATCTTGTATTTGTGTTTTTTTCAAGACCTCTACAATTTTTTTTTGCCAAAAATTGTTTCTTTAAATATAATATTATTAGTAGTATAATATATTTATAGAATTGTGGAGGTATTAAATGAAATTTGAAAAAATAACAGACTCAAAAATAAAAGCCATTCTTACTGAAAAAGATATGGAATTAAATAATATTTCTAGTGAAACACTTTTCTCTAATTCGAGTTTTTCGCAACAGTTATTGCAATCTATGTTGTATGAAGCTGAAAAGCAGATTGGTTTTATTGTAGATGATTCAAAATTATTAATTGAAGCTATTATGGTATCTAATGAAGAATTTGTTTTTACTATTACTAAATTACAACATGAGCAATCTGAATTGGAAAATAATTCAAATTCTTTTATATTTAAATTTGAAAATTTTGATAATTACATTTCTTTATGTTCTTTTTTAAATAATCTTTCAGATTTAAATTTATCCGAATTTTCTAAGTATTTTTCTTTATGTTTTTACAATAATGAATATTACTTATATAATTTTAATACCAAAATATATTCTGCCTTATTTGACTATATGAATAACATATTTGCTGAATTTGGCTCTAAAATACATAATACACCATCTCTTGAAGGTTGCCTTAATGAATATGGAAAAATAATTTTTGAAGATAATTCTATTGTTAATACTATATTTCATTTTATATAAAAAAAATTGTCAAAAGGTTTGTTTATACCTTTTGACATTTATTTTTTAATATAAATAATTTTGTGGATTATATGCTACACCGTTTACTCTAATTTCTAAATGCAAATGTGGTCCTGTACTATTTCCTGTATTTCCAACGGCAGAAATAACTTCGCCTTGACTTACAGTTTGTCCTGCTGATACATATAATTTGCTGCAATGACCATAATATGTTTCTATACCATTACCATGTGAAACGACAACTAAATAACCATATGAACCTTTATATCCTGCAAATGTTACTGTTCCTCCAGCTGCAACTTTTACGGGTGTACCTATTGGCGCTCCTATATCTAGTCCAGTATGGTCACTTGACCTAATACTACTTTTAGCTCCAAATCTAGATGTTATAGTTCCTGATATTGGTCTTATTAAATTTAAGCTTAATCCTACTTTTTGATATGATATATTTGTTGAAGTATTTACTTTTCCTGTTACTATTTGTTTATTGTTTTTTACTGGTTCTTGTACTACTACTTTTTCTTTATATAAAGATGCAACTGTTGCATCAACTTCTGCAAAATCTTTTAAGTCTGTATCATACATTTCCATTATTGATATTTGATCAATATTGTTACTGTTTTTTTCTTTTAATTGATTTATTACACTTTCAGCTTGTGAAAAATCACTGACATAAGCTTTTTCTTCTTCACCCTCTAATACTGCATAATATTTATAGTATGTAACACCTGATTGTTTTATTTTTTCAAATATTTCATCATCATTTGTTACTATATTTCTTTTTAATAAACACATTTTATATTCTGGTAAATTGTCTATTTGTACAAATGCTACATGTTTCTCTCCATCTCCAGATTCCATATATTTATTTATTTTACTTTGTAATTTACTCTTATCTTTGCTATACCCTACTGCTTCTCCATTTATGGTTACACTATATATTGGCTTAAAAAATAGTGCAACTGCACATATTATTAAGAATATAGAAACAGCTATAAGTATTGTAAGTTTCATTGATTTTCTTGCAAATACTAATATTTGTTTTAACATCATATTCTCCCTTATACATATTTTTTTAAATTGTATAACATTAAATTATTTTTAGCAAGTTTTTTTATTATTATTTTTCTCTTTTTTACTAACTTTTTCTTTTTTTCTCTCGTTTTATTTCTAATTATTTCTAAAAAGCAAAAAAACAGCAAGAAATTTCTTGCTATTTTACTTACGGCTCTTTAGCCTTGTTGTAATTCTGTTTTAACAGTTTCAACTTCTGTATCAGAAGCTTTTTGTGCTGGTTTGTAATATCCCTTATTATTTGCAACTTTAAATAATTCATATTGAAAACTCTCATCATTATTTCTTATTTGTTGAAAAGTTTGTCTAAGTTGCATATTTTCAGACTCAGAAATTGCAGTTTGGTATGCGCCTAAATCTGCTTTTACACTTCCAAGTATATCATTTACCATTGTTTTCTCATCCATTATATAATTCATCCTTTCTTTAATTAATCATTTAAAAAACTCATAAGTTTTTGTTTTGTGTTTAAAGCATCTTGAGCTGACTTTGTAAACATTTGCTTTAATTGTGCATCTTGAACTTGTCCTGAATAAACATTTAATTTTTGATATGCTGTTTCATGTGCACCAATTAAATGTCTTAAATGTTGTAATTCTATTTGATTTAAATTTGCCATTAAAAATCACCCTTTCTAATTTAATATAAAAATATTATGTGCAATCATTTTTTATTTATGCAAAAAAATAAAAAGAGCCATAACATATTCACATTTTTTTGTAAATATGCTAGTCTCTTTTAACAAATTTTTAAATCATGTCTCTAACTTTATCTCTATAATAATATATAAATTCCATAGCTGTTGGTAATCCTGTTTCGTAATTAACTCTAGCTGTATAATATCTTGTTAAATCTTCTATAGGAGAAGTTCTCCAAGCATGATAAATTGCATTTTTTATTCCATTATTAATTGTAGTTTCAGACTTTTTGTATACAGTTGTTAAGTATTTTACAATATTTATATCTGTATCTTCATTTTCAACTAAATATAAAATTGCATCATGAATATATTTTCTGCCTTTAAGATTTCCTGTTACACCAATAAGGTCTAGTTCACGATTAATACAATCAGAGATTTTTGTTCTTTTATCTTTAAGCAACTCCTCTACTGATGGACTTGAAACTTCTATTGGCACTTGTCTTAAATTTATAAAATGATTTAAAACAAGATTAGCAGAATAACTTGGATGATCTTTATAAAGAATCAAATCCACGCCTTTTCTATGTAATATCTGATAAGTTCTTTTTGAATTTACATGTGTAGTTACAATTACGATTGGTTCATATTTTAATTTTAAATGTTTTAACTCGTCCAAAAATCCTAAAGAATCAGTACTTCCATTTGTACTATTATTCAATTCTAAATCTAAAATAATTCCTTCAGGATTTTTAGTTTTTACATATTTTAAGCCTTCAATATCTGAATCTGTTATAGCAACTATTTCTATGTCATCTCTACTTTTTACACAATTAATAAATTTATTGCAATCATTAATATCATCTTCTATTATTAAAATTTTCATTGGATTAGATTCCATATTTTCTCTCCTTTCTTATCTTTTACATAATAATATCATAAATATTTTTTAAATAGTATATTCAGCAACATGTTTTTTCTGTATGCTCTTTGTGTATAAAATATACATTTTAATATTTTATATAGTTACAAAAAATATGGAGAATATTGATTTTTTATCTCAATATTCTCCATCACATTTTATAATATTTCCAAATTTGCATATTTAGCCATTAAACGTTTATGACCTACTTTATCAAAATTAATATCAACTTTTAGATCTTCCCCTTCAGGTTCTACATAATTAATTGTTCCTTCTCCAAATTTCTTATGATATACTCTTGCACCAGATTGATATGAAGAAAAATCAATATTATTATTTGTTGATTTTTTACCTATATTATTTAAGAAACTCTCTGCTGTTCTAAATGAAAATCCTTCATTTTTCTTACCAATTCCAGTAGCTGCTGTTGCATACTGTGGCTCCGTAGCCTTATATGTTTTAATATTTCCATTATTTTTACTTCCATAACTCCAAGTATAATTACTATCTCCAAATATGTCATTGTTCTTAGGCATTGTTGAAATTGCATCATCATACCCATCTAATAAGTCCTTTGGAATTTCTTGTAAAAATCTTGATGGTGGATTATGTGTTGTTGAGCCAAATGTTGTTCGTTGCTTGCTATTTGTTAAAAATAAATTTTCTTTTGCTCTTGTTACACCTACATAACACAAACGTCTTTCTTCTTCTAGTTCTTTTTGCTCACCAATTGATTTATATCCTGGGAAAATTCCCTCTTCCATTCCAACTAAAAATACTACTGGGAATTCTAGCCCTTTTGCACTATGTAATGTCATTAATGTTACAGATTCATCTGTTTCTTCTACATTATCTAAATCACTTGATAATGTTATTCCCTCTAAGAAATCACTTAATCCACTATCTGCAGATTCCTCTTCAAATTCTACTGCAACATTTAAAAATTCCTCTAAGTTTGCAATTCTATTTTCAGCCTCTATTGTATTTTCATTTTCTAATGCTTTTGTATAGCCTGTATCTTTTAATATTTTTTGGATTAATTCAGAAATTGTATAGTCATCTTTTTTTGCAGATATGTTTTCTATGCAATCTATGAATTCCCTAGAGTTTAAGAATACTCTATTTAGTCCATAAACATCAGCATTTTTGATAACTTCATACATTGATATGTTATTTTGTTCTGCTATTTGTGCAATTTTGTCTAAACTTGTTTTTCCAATTCCTCTTTTAGGTTCATTTATTACTCTATTTAAACTTAAATTATCAGCATGATTTTGTATTAATCTTAAATATGAAATTGTGTCTTTTATTTCTTTTCTTTCATAGAACTTTAATCCACCAACTATTTTATATGGAATGTCCTCTCTTCTTAGTATTTCCTCTATTGCTCTTGATTGTGTATTCATTCTATATAATACAGCGAAATCTGAATATTTATATTTTTCTTCTCTTATAAGATGTCCTATTTGTTCTGCAATATATCTTCCTTCATCATATTCATTATCTGCAGAAAATACTTTTGGTAAATTTCCAACATCATTTTCTGTCCATAATTTTTTGTCATATTTAACTTCATTATTTTTTATTACTGCATTTGCAACTTTTAAAATATTACCTGTACATCTGTAATTTTGTTCTAGTTTTATTATCTTTGTTCCCGGAAAGTCCTTTTCAAAATTTAATATGTTAGAAATATCAGCTCCTCTAAAGCTATATATACCTTGGTCATTGTCTCCAACTGCTGTAATGTTTCCATGTTTTGATGCTAATAATGTTACTAATGTAAATTGAGATTTGTTTGTATCCTGATACTCATCTACTAAAATATATTGGAATTTATTTGAATAATATTCCAATACATCTGGATTTTCCATAAGTATTTTTATTGTGTAATTGATTATATCATCAAAGTCTATTGCATTGTTTTCTTTTAATCTTTTTTGATATCTTTCATATACTTCTGCTATTTTTGATTTTCTAAAATCTCCTTGTGCCTTTACTGCGTAAGCATCTGGCTCTAACATTTCATTTTTAGCGTTACTTATTTCTGATATTACAGATCTATCTGTAAACATTTTGTCATCCATTTGTAAGTCTTTTAATATTTGTTTGACCATTGTTTTTTGGTCTGATGTGTCAAATATTATAAATGATGAGTCAAATCCAATTCTGTCTATAAACTTTCTTAATATTCTTACACATATTGAATGGAATGTTCCTACCCACATATCTTTTGCAGCATCACCTACTAATAATTCGATTCTTTCTTTCATTTCTTTTGCTGCTTTATTAGTAAATGTTATTGCTAAAATATTCCATGGTAATATCTTTTTTTCTCCCATTAAATATGCAATTTTATGTGTTAATACTTTTGTTTTTCCACTTCCTGCACCAGCGATTACTAAGCATGGACCTTCTGTATTTACTACTGCTTCGTATTGTTTATCATTTAATCCTTTTAGTATTTCTTCCATTTTTTCTCTCTTTCTTTTCAAATATTTGTTTGTATTTTACTACATTTTTTTTATTTTTGCAATAGCTTTAAACAACCTTTTTTATTTTTCTATGTTTCACTTTATTTCTTATTGGCATATATATCAGTCTGAATATTTGATTTTTATATATTATAAAGTATATTTTATAATTTATCAACTTTTTTATAAAGTATACTTTGTAATATTCTAGAAAAAATATAAAGTATACTTTATATTTTTGACATTTTTTTATAAAATATACTATTTTTATAATAAAATCCCCTAATTATTAAACTTTTTGTCTAATAATTAAGGGATTCTTTTCAAGATAATATCCTTTTGCCAACTTTTATTCTTCTTCTCCTTTTAATCTTTCAGCTCTATCTGCTGCAATTAAATTGTCAATCATCTCATCTAAATCTCCATTTAGGAAATTTTCCATTTGGAATATGCTCATTCCAATTCTATGGTCTGTTATACGTCCTTGTGGATAATTGTATGTACGTATTTTTTCACTTCTATCACCACTACCAACTTGTATTTTTCTTGCATTTGCTATTTCTGAATCTTGCTTTTCTTTTTCTATATTATATAATTTTGATCTAAGCATTTTCATAGCATATTCTCTGTTTTGTAATTGTGAACGTTCTGTTTGACATTCAGCAACTATTCCTGTTGGCTCATGTATAAGTCTTACGGCTGAAGATGTTTTATTAACATGTTGTCCTCCAGCTCCTGATGCTCTAAATACTTCCATTTTTATATCTGCTGGATTTATATCAATTTCTACATCTTCTACAACTGGTAAAACTGCAACTGTAGCTGTTGATGTATGTATTCTTCCACTACTTTCTGTATCAGGAACTCTTTGTACTCTATGTACACCACTTTCGAATTTCAATCTACTGTATGCACCTTTTCCTGTAATCATAAATGATATTTCTTTATATCCACCTAACTCTGTTTCGTTTTCATTTAAAATATCAATTTTCCAATGTTTTCTTTCTGCATACATTGAATACATTCTAAATAATGTTCCTGCAAATAGTGCAGCTTCATCTCCACCTGCACCACCACGGATTTCACAAATAATGTTTTTATCATCATTTGGATCTTTTGGTATTAACAATGTTTTTAATTCATCTTCAATATGTGGAATATTTTCTTTAGCTTCATAATAGTCTGCTTCTGCTAATTCTTTTAGTTCTTTGTCTTCCATCATTTCTTTAGCATCTTCCATTCTTTGCTTTTCTTTTTTATATTCCCTATATTTTTGTACTATTTCTTCTATTGAACTATGTTCTTTTATTAATTTTTGCCATTCTGTTTGATTTGCAATCACTTCTGGATCACTTATTAATTTTGTCAATTCTTCATATCTTGCTTCTACTACTTCTAATTTGTCAAACATAATTATTCTCCTTTTCTCTAAATTCGTTTTATATTATACTATATATTGGTATTTTTTTCAAGGGTATGCTTATATTTCAACAAAAATATGATTAGTTGTAGTTTTTGTATTGCTTCTTTTTTACTATTACTAATATCTAAAGTAGTATTGTAAGCGTCAAATAAATCCTAGAAATAAAATTCCTAGGATTTATTTGTATATAATCGCCTTTTCATTTATTGCATCCACCTCTAACCTCACCAATATACAAACATAAACTTTAAATGTAGTTACGAATGTGCACGGAAAAGCTCCAGAATTTCTATGCAATTTTACGGAAAGAGTTCACGCTAGTGGAAGGGTGCCGTAAAATAAATTAGAAATTCTAGAGCTTTGAAGTAAGCCGAGTAACGAAATGCAAAGTTTATATTTTTATATTGCACACAGTGCTACGATTTAGAAAAGTGAAGCCCTAAAACCAACGGTGCTAAGGTAATAGGTCGTACTGTCGAAGCTACGGTAGGCCGCTGGAAAACCGCTGCCACTGCTGCTGTAATAGCCCCCACGAACGACACAAGGACTGCTCGAACGAGAAGTATATTCTAGTGTCCATTCCCATACATTTCCAGCTAAATCATATATTCCCTGTTTACTAAATGTATCACTTGCTCCTGTTGATAATAATATACTTGTACCTGAACCTTTTGCTCCATACACTCCGCTCGTCCATCCTGAACCATTTGGTGCATATTTTGAATTTTCATTTGTTATATTCCATAAATTATTTAAGTAATTTCCCCAATTTGTACTATTTGTTTTTAAATCTGCTTGAGCTGTTC
>CAKPHD010000009.1 GCA_934155625.1 uncultured Clostridia bacterium | reverse complement strand
TACTTACCTCCATCTTCAATCGTTCAATCGTTCAAAATATCGTTCAATCGTTCAACTATAGTATAACACTTTTATTATAAATTATACAAGATATATTTTAAAATTTTCCATTCTTCCCTTGCTATTGTGTCACATTACGTTCTATATTAATTAATTTTCTCCCCTATTTTCATACAACAATTGAAAAATTTACATAAATATGTTATAATATAGGCATAAAAAATATTAGGAGGTTATCACTATGACAAAAAGCAAAAAAATGTCTTTGGAACAAATGGACCACTTTTTACGGCATATTGAAATCCATGCAAATGAATTTCGGCAAGGTTGCTTCACTAAAGGAAGCGATTATTTGAGCAAATTAAAAACTGCTCAGAAACTTGCTTTGGATGTTTCGCATGATATTATTCATGTAATGCGTACAAAACAGTTTAAAGGCTATGAAAACGCCGATTTTTGCTATGATGTTTCTTTGCCAGCTGACATCAAACATCATCATTTTAGACACTTTGATTCGAGCAGTTTTAGAGTTGGCTGTAAGCTGAAAGCTACTATTGATTTGGGACTTATTCCTGAACACCTTATTGTTTTGTCTGTAGAAGACGCTGAACAGCAAATGAATGAGCTTGGTTGGGCAATTCAGGATGCAGGAGTATTTATTAAAATGCTTGAAGAGTATTTTAATAAACCACAGACAGCTTATAAAAAAATGTCTTTGGAACAAATGGATCATTTTCTTAGACATATGAAAATGCATGCCAACGAACTTGAAAATGAATCTTTTTCCAAAGATACAGGCTATCTCGAAAAACTAAAATTTGCTCAGTACAAGGCAAAAGATGTCGCACATGATTTATTTCATGTCATGAGAGAAAAAGGATTTGACGGATATAAAGATAATGATTTTAATCCATATATTCCTCTTCCAGATGATTACAAACACCATAGTTTTAGAATTTTTGATTATGACTCATTCAGGATTGCAATCAATGTCAAGTATCTTATGACATTAGGAATGGTAATGGAGAGAGACATTCCACTTGAAGAAGCTGTTGGAAGACAGCAAATGAAAGTTCTTTACATGGCTCTTGAAGATGCTGAAGTTTTCATCAAAATGTTAGAAGAATATTTTGCACAATATGAGCAATAAAACTTCCTAAAAGCCGAGAGAATATTTTCCTCGGCTTTTACTTTTAGTTTTTATAATTTTTTAAATAAGAATCCATTTTTTCAATAAACTCAGCATTATTTTTAGTTTGAGTCATTTGGGTAATAATTTGCTCTGTTACATCTGCTACTGGTAAATTATTTAATGCTTTTCTCAATGCAAATACTGTTTCCATTTCTGGTTTTGTTAACAATAAATCTTCTCTTCTTGTTCCAGATTTATTTATATCTATAGCTGGGAAAATACGTTTTTCTGATAATTTTCTGTCTAAATGTACTTCCATATTACCTGTTCCCTTAAATTCTTCAAATATAACATCATCCATTCTGCTTCCTGTTTCTATTAATGATGTTGCTAATATTGTTAAGCTTCCGCCATTTTCAATGTTTCTAGCTGCTCCAAAGAATTTTTTTGGTTTATGTAATGCTGCAGGATCAAGACCTCCTGATAATGTTTTTCCTGATGATGGCATTACTAAGTTATATGCTCTTGCTAATCGAGTAATACTATCTAGTAAAATTACTACGTCTCTGTTATGTTCAATTATTCTTTTTGCTCTTTCTAATACCATTTCTGCAACTTTTACATGATGTTCTGGCATTTCGTCAAATGTTGAATATATAACTTGTCCTTTTATTGAACGCTTCATATCTGTTACTTCTTCTGGTCTTTCATCTATTAGAAGTACAATTAATTCTACTTCTGGATTATTTCGAGTAATACTATTTGCAATTTTCTTTAATAATGTTGTTTTTCCAACTTTTGGTGGAGCTACAATCATTCCTCTTTGTCCTTTTCCTATTGGAGAGATTAAATCTATTATTCTCATTGCGTATTCTGTTGGTGTTGTTTCTAGTTTTAATCTTTCATTTGGATAAATTGGTGTTAATTCATCAAATCTTTTTCTTTTTGCTGCTTTTTCTGGATGTTCTCCATTTACTTCTCCAACAAATATTAATGATGGGAATTTTTCATCTTCTTTAGTTCTTGAAATTCCTTTTACTATATCTCCTGTATCTAATTTAAATCTTCTAATTTGAATTGGAGAAATATAAACATCTTTCGGACTTGATAAATAATTATCTCCTCTTAAAAATCCATATCCATCTGGCAATACTTCTAGTATTCCTTCTACTATTTCGTCATCATCATTTGTTACTTTGTAATCAATTACGGCTTCTCCTACATCTTCTAGTTGCTCATCATCATTTTTATCATACCTAATTTCTTCTTTTTCTTCTACTTGTGGTTTTGATGTTTCTGCAACTTGTTTTAATAATACAATTAATTCATCTTTTTTTAATTTTGAAATATTTCTAATATTTTTTTCTTTAGCAAAGTTTCTCAACTCTAATAAAGTCATGTTTTCTAATTCTGACATAACTACCTCCTATATTTAATTTTATCTTTATTTTTTATCTAATGGATTTTTTATAGATTAAAAATAAATCCTTAAAACTTGAATGAGTTCTAAGGATTTATTTAGTGCTATCGACATAAACTCTTTCGTTTGGTAAGTACATTCCTAGTTTTTCACGTGCTAATTTTTCTATATATTCTAATGAATCTGTGTTTTTCTTTTCTTGTTCCAAATTTTGTTTGTTATCATCTAATTCTTTTTCTGCTACTTCTATTTTTGATGATAAATCTTTAATATCATCTTTATATTGAGATATGTTTATTTGTTGTTTTATCAACATAACTATCCATATTATCAATGCTATTATAAAGGCATTCCTTAGTAACTTATTTTTTTTCATGTGTATACTCCAATTTCTTAAAAATTCTTACATATATATTATTCTCCATTTTTTACAAAATTCCCCTTTTTTATCTTAAGTTTTTTTGTAAATTTATTGAATAATATTGCTATTACTGTAATAATTTTACTTATTAACATATGTAGTACTTTATTAGGTACTTTTAATATATTTATTAAAAACACTAAAAGTTTAGAAAATATTTTAATAATTATACTACTAAGTGTTGTCATATATATAAGTATTCCTATTATTAGCCCTAAAAATACAAATATTCGCAGTTCACCATTGTTAAAATACCATATGCTATATAAAACTATAATTCCCGTTAAAATCCAAAATAAAATGTCTTGTATATATGTTACTATATTTGAGGTTTTTATGCTTCTTCTTAAGATTCTAAAAAAATCGAACAAAATTCCTATTGCTATACCTGTTAATGAAAAAACTAAAAATAAATATGCTTGATTTTGAGCCATAATTCTGCCTTCCTATTTGAATATTTTACTTAATATTGTTCCTGTACTTTTCTCTTGTTTATTTTGGCTATATGCTAAACTTGAAATCTCTCCTTCTATTATTACTTCTGCTGTGTCTAGACTTAATTTGTTAATTCTGATGTTTTCACCTTTTACAGTTAATAGCCCTAATTCTGTATCTACCATTACTACTTGATCATCAAAGCTTAATACATCATTTACTCCAGATACGCTTAACTTTCCCCTATTCTCTAACACTAAATTTTGTACTATATTGGGATTGACATTTATATTCATATTTTTTCTTTCATCTATCATATGCTTTCATCCTTTCGTATATAAATTTTCTATACTAAATTATAATATGCAGGAATTACGTTAAATAGAACTATTTAAAAGAGAAAGTACAATGTACTTTCTCTCGAGATACTTATAATTATATAGTGTTCAGACTACAGATATTGTACAATCACACTATATAATTCTTCAATTAATGTTTTATTTCCAGAGGCAATAAAACATATTTTGGAAGTCGGACTTGTTAATACATTTATTGAAAGTGGTTTCCCATCTTTCCCAATTATTTCTCCTCCTAACTCTCTTAAAATAGCTGTAGCAGCACATAAATCCCATGCTCTAACTTCCATATGCCATACTGCATCAGTATAGTCATGTGGTCTATTCTCTTCACCTAGAGCTGTTTTTAATACATCTAAGGATATAGGCCCAACCGTCTTTGTACTTGCACCTTTTTTTACTAAAGCAGAATACATTTTTAATGTTTTTTCAAATGCATCTTCTCCATAGGGAGTATCATGTGCTATAACTGATTTTTTAATAGTACTTTTTGAATATTTGGGCTTCGTTATTTTTGTTGTTTTTCCATTTGCTGTTACGCAAACCCCTTTTCCTTTTGTTGCTGAATATATTTTTTCTTGTAAGATATCATATATTACTCCAGCAACTAATTCATTATTATCTACTACCCCAATTGCAATAGAATATGGCCATCCATTACTGAAATTTGTACTGCCGTCTAATGGATCAATAATAAATTTTAATCCACCATCTTTTTCTACTATTTTTTCTGCAGATTCTTCAGCTATTATTTGAGAATCTGGATACATTTTCTTTAAATTAATTGAAATGTATCTTTCTACTTCTTTATCAACTCTAGTTACAATATTTCCAATCCCTTTCTTTTCTTCTATTTCTAAATTGCTCTGATTAGAAATAATCTTTTTTAAATTGTTATTGTTCAAAATCCCCAAGATATCATTTACATAATTCATCATTTAAATTCCTCCGTTTCTTGTTTTGATAAAGATATAGATATCCTCTGTTTTTTTGCTATAAGTATTCCCTCCTATAAAAATTTATATAAATTATATCACATTTTTAGCCTAAAGTCAAATTATGTAAATTAAGTCTATTGTAAAAACAATTTGACATGATTTGGAAAAATCTGCTATAATAGAGAAAGTTACATGTAAACAATACCATTTTTAATTAAAAAGGAGACACAATATGAAAATGAAAACAATTAATTTAGACAGTTTTTGTACAAAATTGTCTAAACAGGAAAAAATTGGGTATATAAAATGTATTCACAAATATAGAGGAGATTTTTTCCCCTCTAATTCTTTTTATTTAAGTCTTTCTTCAATACTTTTTAGCATCTCTTGATATTTATCTAGTTTAGCTTTTTCTTCGTTTATTTTAGCTTCTGGAGCCTTATTAACGAATCCTGGATTAGCCAACATCTTACTTGCTCTTTCAATTTCTGCTATAACCTTTTTCTTTTCATCTTCAAGACGTTTTTTCTCTTCTTCAACGTCAACTAATTCTTCAAAAGGAATATAAACTTCCATTCCATTTGAAATAATTGAAATAGCATTTTGAGGAATATTATCTTTATTGTCTTGAATTGCAATTTCGTTTGCAAATCCTAATTTTTCGATAAAGGCCTTAGATTGTTCAATATCTTTATTATATTCAGTTGTAACAAAAATTAATTTTGCTTTTTTGCTTGGATGAACATTCATATTTGCTCTAACATTTCTAATTTGTGTTATAACATCTTTTAAGTTTTCAATGAAATCTTTGCTTGTATCATATTCTATTGAATCATTTGCTTTTGGCCAATCTGAAACCATCAAATCTGTATCATCAGGATTTACTAATTTAGAATATATTTCTGATGTTATAAATGGCATAAATGGATGTAACAATTTTAAGCTGTTTCTAAGTACATAATTTAATACATAACATACTTGTGCTTTTTCTTGCTTATTTTCGCTATATAGTCTTGATTTTGCCATTTCTATATACCAGTCACAGAATTCATTCCAGATGAAATTATAAATATTTTCAAGTGCAACACCTAAATCATAATCATTAATGTTTTGTGATACAGTTTTTATTAAATTGTTTAATTTATTTAGTATCCATCTATCTTCAACTCTTAAATCTTTTTCTTCTTTGATGTTATCTTCTAATGAATTGATTACGAATTTTGATGCATTCCATAATTTATTAGCAAAATTTGATGCTTGGTCTAATTTTTCTGGCATGTATTTAATGTCATTTCCTGCAGAAGTTCCATATAACAATGAAAATCTTAGTGCATCAGTACTATATTTATCAACTATATCTAATGGATCAATTCCATTTCCTAATGATTTTGACATTTTTCTGCCTTGACTATCTCTTACTATTCCATGTATTAAAATATCACTAAATGGTTTTTCATTCATTAATTCTAAACCTGAGAAAATCATTCTTGCTACCCAGAAGAATATTATGTCATATCCTGTTACTAATACATTTGTTGGATAAAATGTTTTTAAATCTTCTGTGTTATGAGGCCAACCTAATGTTGAGAATGGCCATAATGCAGAACTGAACCATGTATCTAATGAGTCTTCATCTTGATGTAATTTCGTTGAACCACATTTTTCACATTTTTCTGGAGCCGTTTTACTTACATTGATATGTCCACATTCATCACAATAATACGCTGGAATTCTGTGTCCCCACCATAATTGACGAGATATGCACCAATCTTGAATATTTTCCATCCAGTTAAAATATGTTTTTTCATATCTTTTTGGAATAAATTTAATGTCATCTTCTTTTACTGCTTTTATTGCAGGTTCTGCAAGTTCTTTCATCTTTACAAACCATTGCTCAGATATTCTTGGTTCTATTGTATTGTGACATCTATAGCATTTTCCTACATTGTGAGTATAGTCTTCTGTTTTTACAAGAGCTCCTATTTCTTCTAATTTTTTAACTATTAGTTTACGTGCTTCCAATGTTGTTAAACCTTTATATTCTGGAACTAAATCTCCCATCATTGAACTATCATCAAATACTTCTACGATTTCTAAGTTGTTTCTTAGTCCTGCTTGATAGTCATTCATATCATGTGCTGGTGTAATTTTTACACATCCTGTTCCAAAATCTTTTTCTACAAAGTCATCTGCAATTATTGGTATTTCTTTATTCATTATTGGAAGAATACATGTTTTTCCTACAATGTCTTTATATCTTTCATCATCTGGATGTACTGCTACTGCTGTATCTCCAAGCATTGTTTCAGGTCTTGTTGTTGCAACAATTACATATTTGTCTGTGCCTTTTATTTGATATCTAATATGCCATAAATGTGATGCTTCTTCTTCAAATTCTACTTCTGCATCTGATATTGATGTATGACATGATGGACACCAGTTTATCATTCTTGTTCCTTTATATATTAAACCTTTATTATATAAATTTACAAATTGCTCTAAAACAGCATCTGATAATCCTTCGTCCATTGTAAATCTTGTACGGTCCCAATCACATGAACATCCGAGTCTACGTTGTTGTTTTTGGATTGTTCCTCCATATTCTTTTGTCCATGCCCATGCTCTTTCTAAAAATTGTTCTCTTGTTATATCAGCTTTTGTTAATCCTTCTTCTTTTTTCATTTTTTCTACCACTTTTACTTCTGTTGCTATTGCAGCATGATCTGTTCCTGGAATCCATAATGTATTATATCCACACATTCTTTTATATCTTATTAATACATCTTGTAATGTTCCATCTAATGCATGTCCCATGTGTAATTTTCCTGTTACATTTGGTGGTGGCATCACTATACAATAACTTTCTTTTGTTTTGTCCATTGATGGCTTAAAATAGCCCTTTTGTTCCCATTCGTTGTATAACTTTTCTTCAAATTCTTTTGGATTGTATTTGTCATTTAATTTTCTTTCACTCATTTTTACCGTCTCCTTTTAATAAAATTTTACTTTATACTTACAAGAAAATATTTCATTTGGTTCTAATTGTTTTATATTTTCTTTGTCTTTAAAAATTTGATTACTATCGATTCTATCTGCTGTATTCTGCCATGGTTCTATACAGACGAATGGTGCTCCTTTTTTTGACCATAGTGCCAAATATGGAAAGTCTGTAAAATCAAATTCTAATATTTTTTGATTTGTTTCTCTATTTTGCAAAGTAACTTTATTTGATTTTATATTTTTCATTATTATTGCATCATTTTCAAATATGTTCTCTGTTAAATATATTTTGTTATTTTCTAAAATATTTTTTGCTTTTTCTGTTTCTACTAATCCATTTTTTAGTTTTAGGAATTCTATTTTATCTTCTTTTTCTTCAAATACTATTTCATATTGTCCTGTTGTATAATCACAACTAAATGCTGGATGTCCTCCTAGCCCAAAATAAATCTTCTTATTGTCTATATTTTTTACTTTATATTCTACTTGTAGAGTGTCTTCCATTGTTTGATATGTTACATGTAATTCGAACTTATATGGATACTTTTTTAGTGTTTCTTCATTATATGTTAATACATAATGGTCTTCTGTAATTCTGTCAAATTCCATGTCTCTTGCAAATCCATGTTGTGACATTTCATATATTTGTCCTTCTATTTCTGTTTTTGAATCTTTTATTTGCCCTACTATTGGAAATAGTATTGGTGATTGACGGTTCCAAAATTTTTTTCCATCAAATAACATTTCTTTTCCATTATATTGTATACTTGTTAATTCTGCTCCTTGCTTTTTTGTTTTGATTTTTAACATGAAATTGTCTCCTTTCTGTACCAAAAAACTCGCCTATATGCTTATTGCATAAGGGCGAGCTTATATCTCACGGTACCACCTTAATTATTATCTATTTTATTTTTGATAACATCTTATTTTGCTTTAACGCCGCATACGGATAATCTTAAGTTTATTGTCAGATTATCAACTCCAAAGCTACCTTCCATTTATCTTTGTTTAAGAAGCTTTCAGCCTATGGCTTCTTTTCTCTACTAAATAAGTATAAATGTACTCCTCTTTTTCTTCGTTTTTATTATTATGCCAATATATTATCATATTATTATGTGAATTGCAAGTGTTTCAAAAAAATTCTCTAGCTAAGCTAAAGAATTTTTTTCTAATTAAAATGCTCTTCTAAATAATTCTATAAAGTCTTCTCTTGAAACTTCTCTTGGGTTACCTGGTTTGCAAGGATCTTGCATAGCTTTATCAGCTAACATTCCAAAATCTTCTTCTCTTGCCCCAACCTCTCTAACTGTTTGAGTAATTCCAACTGATTTAGAAAGTTCAGAAATCATCCATACAAATGTATTTATAACATCTTGGTCATTTAAATGTTCTGCATCAGGTCTACCAATTTCGCATAAAATTTCTCTAAATCTTTGTGCTGTTGCAGAATCTTCTCCATTAAATCTCATAACTGTTGGTAATAATATTGCATTTGCTAAACCATGTGGTGTATCATAAACAGCTCCTAATTGATGTGCCATTGAATGTACAATTCCTAATCCTACATTTGAGAATCCCATTCCTGCAATATATTGAGCTAGCCCCATCATTTCTACTGCTTCTTCGTCTTTTTCGTTTACAGCTGATGGTAAATATTTAAAGATTAATTTAATTGCTTGCATATGGAACATATCTGACATTGTGTTGTGTGCTTTTGTGATATATCCTTCTACTGCATGTGTTAATGCGTCCATTCCTGTAGCTGCTGCAATTGATTTTGGCATAGAGGCCATTAAATCTGAATCTACAATTGCTAATATTGGAACATCATGTGGATCAACACATACCATTTTTATTTCTCTTTCTTCATCTGTTATTACATAGTTTATTGTTACTTCTGCTGCTGTTCCTGATGTTGTTGGTAATGCTATTATTGGCATACCTCTGTTTTCTGTATTGGATGCACCATTTAATGATACTATATCTGCTCTGTCTGGGTTTGTCATAACTATTGATATTCCTTTAGCTGTATCAATACTTGATCCCCCTCCAACTGCTACTATAACATCTGCACCTGCTTTTTTGCATGCTTCTACACCATCTAATACATTTTTGATTGTTGGGTTTGGTTTTACTTCTGAATATACTTCATAAGATATTCCAGCTTTATCTAAAACTTCTGTTACTCTTGCTGTTACTCCACATTCAAATAATGCTTTGTCTGTTACTACTAATACCTTGTTGAATTTTCTTTTACGAATTTCTTCAGGTAATTCTTCTCTTGCTCCTTTTCCAAAATATGATGTTTCATTTAAAACAAATCTGTTTACTGACATATTTTTTCACTCCTTCTTTTGATTTTTTAAAATTTCTTTTGAATTTATATAAAAAGTTTTTAAACTTATTATATCATTTTAATTTTCAGCATAGTCTGCTGGTATTTCGAATACTGAATTATCAACGTCTTTGGTTAGACTGACTTTTAATAGTTCATGTTTGTCTCCATATATTGTTTTTATATATACTAATTTTCCTTTTTTATCAAAGTAAAATCTAGTTTTTATATCATTTTCTTCTAAGTTTAATGAATTGTCTATTAAAAACATTGAACTTCCATTATATTCTTCATAGTCATATCTTTTTCCTCTTACTTTTTCAGTTCCTTTATTATATTCTTTACTCATTATATCTTTTATTCCATCTGTCAAGAATGACGTTTGGTCAACTGTATTACCTTCATAAACATAATACTCTTTTCTGTCTGGCAAAATAAAATATGTAACATTATCTTTTATTAATGTTTTTGAATGATTTTGTATTGTTGATTCTGCTTCTTTTGAATATTGATCAATCAAGATTTTATCACCATCTTTTGCCATTATTGTTTTATTATTCTCGTTTTGTTCCCATTCAAATTGATATGTTTGACTAGAACTAAGTTCATTATATATTTGTGCTAATTTTTGAATTTTCTTATTCTTATTTCCTATTATCTTACTTATTCCAAATATTATTCCTATAATAACTAATATTATAACAATTATCATAATTCTTTTGTTTTTCTTCATTTTTATCCAACCTTTCAGTTTTTATATTCTATGCTATTATATCAATAATATTTTTTGTTTACAAGATTTTTTGACAATTTTTTTACTTCTTTTCTGGTTCAACATGTTCTAATGTTCCAGGTATCATTTTGTCTACAAAAACAATTCCATCAAGGTGGTCACATTCATGGGCAATTGCTTGAGCTAACAAATCTTTAGACTTAATTGTTATTTTCTTTCCGCTTCTATCTAAAGCTTCAACCACAATTTCTTTAGGTCTAATCATCTTAGCATATTGATTAGGAAAACTTAAACATCCTTCTTCAACCTCTTGTTCGCCTTTAGTTTTAGTTATTTTAGGATTAATAAGAGTTATAACACCATTACCATCATCAATATCAATAACTACAACTCTTTTTAATACGCCAACTTGTACAGCTGATAAACCTACACCATTATATTTATACATTGTATCAATCATATCATCTATTAATGTTTGAATTTTATCATCAATAACTTCAACTTCTCTTGATTTTTTTCTTAGTATTTCGTCTTTTTCATATCTTAAATTTCTTATTGCCATTTCTATTCCCTTACCTTTCTTTTCTGAGTTGGAAAAAGAATTAAATTTTGGCAAGAAAACTTTTATTTAAAAGGCAAGGGCGCATACGTTGTGTATGTAACCGCGTTTTAAATGAAAGTTGCCGCAGTCCAAAATTGTAATTATTTTTTCAACTATTAAATCATATTATTAGGATTAACATCTACTGCAACTCTAGTATTCTTATAATTTGAATTATAAAACTTTCTTAAGCAAGTATTTAAAACATTATTAGCCGCTTCTGTCATATTTCCCTTAATAATAATTCTCCATCTATACCTATTTTGAATCTTATCAATAGGAGAAGGCATAGGTTTTAACACATTAAACTCTTGTCCATTCAAATTAGTTTTTAAGTAATTATAAATTTTAGTAGATGCATCAATTAATTCCTTTTCTGATAGGCTATTAAACCCAATTAATATTATATCGCAAAATGGCGGATATTTCAACTGTTCTCTTAATGCAATTTCGGTATTATAAAACATTTCGTAATCTTGTTTTTGTGCACATATAATACTAAAATTATCTGGGTTATAAGTTTGTATTACAACCTTTCCATCTAGTTGTTCTCTACCAGCTCTACCTGCAACTTGAGTTAAAATTTGAAATGTTCGTTCATTTGCTCTATAATCATCTATATTTAAACTACTATCTGCTGCAATTACACCAACTAAAGTTACATTTGGAAAATGATGTCCTTTTACAACCATTTGTGTTCCTATTAAAATATCTATATTTTCGTTCTTAAATTTGTTTAATATTTCCTCATGCGAATTTTTCTTTGTTACAGTATCTATATCCATTCTTATAGTAGATGCTTCTGGAAATATTTTATTTATCTCTTGCTCTAGCTTTTGTGTACCTGTTCCAAAATATCTAATTTTATCACTGTGACATTCTGGACAAATAGTTACCACATTTTCTTCATATCCACAGTAATGACATTTTAATTTATTTTCTGTTTTATGATATGTCATACTTATATTACAATTTTTACATTTTACAGTATAACCACATTCTCTACACATTATAAAAGTTGAAAAGCCTCTTCTATTTAAAAATAAGATTGTTTGTCTTTTATCCTTCAAATTTTGTTCTATTTCATCATGTAATTTTACACTTAACATTGATCTGTTTCCATTTGCAAGTTCCATTTTTAAATCTACTATTTCTACTTCTGGTAATTTTGAATTATTAGCTCTTTTAGTTAATTCTAATAAAGTTATTTTTCCTTGTTGTGCTTTGTAATATGTAACCAAATCTGGAGTAGCACTTCCTAATAATAATGGACAATTATTTTCTTTGGCTATTTTCTTTGCTATTTCTTTTGCATCATATTTAGGAATTGCCTCTGATTTATATGAACTATCATGTTCTTCATCTATTATAATTATTCCAATATTTTCTGTTGGTGCAAATATTGCAGACCTTGCACCAATGATTATTTTGGCTTTTCCTTCTTTTATTTTGTTCCACTCATCATATCGTTCACCTATTGATAGTTTACTATGTAAAACGGCAATCTCGTCTTTATTAAAACGTGCTATAAATCTATCTATCATCTGTGGTGTTAATGATATTTCAGGTACTAGTACAATTGCTGTCTTATTCTGTTCCAATGCTTTACCTATTAATTGCAAATAAACCTCTGTTTTGCCTGAACCCGTTACTCCATATAGTAAAAATTTTTCATAGCTATTAGTTGTTATATCTAATGCTACTTTATTATAAGCAGACTGCTGTTCATCTGTAAGTTTTAAATTTTCTGTTTTCTGTATTTTTTTATTTGCAAGAGGATTCCTTTCTATTTTCTTTTCTATAATTTCTACATAACCATTTTTCTCTAATGTTTTTACTATTGCTCTACTTCCATCTGTAAACAATTCTATTTCTGGTACTGTTGCACCTTCATTGCTTTTTAAGAATTGTAATATCTTTTTCTGCTTTTCTGATTTGATTTTTCCCATTTCTATGTCAAATTGAATCTCATCAATTTCTTTTTTTAAATATACTGCATTAATTGTTTTATCTTGTACATTTTTTTCTGTCTTTTTGTTTTTGGTACCTGGTGTTAACATTTGTTTGATGCAGTCTGATACATTACAGAAGTATCGTTTTGCCATCCATTTGGCAAGTTCTATTTGCTTTTCTGTTAAATTATGTTTTACTTTTACTATTTCTTTTACTTCATATGTTGTGTTCTCTTTTATTCCTACAACATATCCTTCTTCTAGTGTACTTGATTTTCCAAATGGTACAAGTACAGTACTTCCTATCATTATTAGTTCTTCTAATTCTATAGGCACTTTATAATCAAATGTTCGGTTTAGTCTTTTTGCCGTTCGGTTTATTATTATTTCTGCTATCATATTTGATTAGAAGCCTCCTTTTCGTATTTTCCATTATATCTTATCATATTTTTTGTTTTTTTGCATTATTTTGATACTAAAAAATAAAAGAGCTATTTTATATATTGTTATAGCTCTTCTATATTTAATCTAATTCTTTTATATCTTCTTTAACTTCATTAATATTTATACTAT
Source organism: uncultured Clostridia bacterium (assembly GCA_934155625.1). Classification (GTDB taxonomy): domain Bacteria; phylum Bacillota; class Clostridia; order TANB77; family CAG-508; genus CAG-269. The sequence continues at coordinate 30,367 of CAKPHD010000009.1, read as the reverse complement.
CATAATATAAATTTTCAGGAGCAACATCTTCTCCATTTTCCCACTCTATTGAGTCCCCTCTTATTTTTACATCTTTAAAGTAGTCTTTGTCTTTAAGTTTATTGTAAAATTTATTTTCATTTATTAATTTTTTCATATCATATATTTTCTCTTCATTTGTCTTAAATTTAAGATAAATCAAATAATTATCTAACGCTTTTACCCCTAATATGTCTGGCGTTTCATAGTTATTTTTCATTAATTATTCCCCCTTATTTTAATGGTTCTATTTTAAAATAATCATTTTCATCTTGTAATAATCTCCATAAAGATTCTAATTCTTCTCTATGGATTAAAACCCATGCTTTTACTAACTGATTCTGTTTATATGGAACTTTTCCACCAAGTATATTCCCATCAAAATCCATAATTTCTTTATACTCGTTATATCGAATATGTATATATATTACCATAATTCTAACTTTTGGTCAACTTTATTTTGAAAAGCAATATATAAACTTTAGTTAAATTATGCATATTTTAGAAATTAATAGTATATTGTTTTGAAATACCGCGTAAGCGATCAAATGAGCGAAGCGAATGCGATATGGAGCAATCTACATATAAATCTTTTATTATGAAGATTGCGACACCAAGGTATAAAAAACAATATAATATTAATTTCTAAATGTATCTATATAATATATAAAACAAAAAAGAATAGGTATTCCTATCCTTCCAATTTTTCATCTTCTAATCTTTTTTCATTTTCAATAATAGTCATAATAACTTGAACAGTTTTCTCAAAATCATCATTTTTAATAACATAATCATAAAGTTTAATTTTATCCTCTTCATATTCCAATCTACTAAGTCTAACTTCAATATCTTGAATATTATCTCCTCTTTCTATTAAACGTCTTTTTAATTCTTCTTTTTCAACTTTCAAGAAAATTGTTACTATTCTAGTATCATTTCCTAATACTTTTAAAAGATTTTCAGTTCCATTTACTTCTATATCTTTTACTATTATCTTACCTTCTTTAATTTTATTTTCCATTAGTTCTCTTGAAGTTCCATAATAATTTCCATGATGTAAATCATATTCATAAAAATCATTATTACGGATTTTTTCTTCAAATTCTTCTTTACTTATAAAATGATAATGATCTCCCTCTACTTCTCCTATTCTCATTTCTCTTGATGTAAAAGATGGTAATGTAACTATATTAGGCATTCTTTGCATTAATTCTTTTTTTATTGTATCTTTTCCTGCTCCAGATACTCCTGATAATATTACTAACATTATTCTTCTCCTCTTTCTATTGCATCTTCTTTTACTTCATCTGGTTCTATTATCTCTACTTCACCTTCTGCAATTTCATTAGCAGCAAGAGTTACTGGTGATTCTTCTTTTACTTTTGTTTTTACTTCTGCTCCACTTGCTATTTGTCTTGCTCTTTTTGATGTAGCAATTACTAATTCATATCTATTCTTTGCTTTAGTTAATAATTCTTGTACACTTGGTTTTACCATCATAATTAATCGCCTCCATTCATAATTTTTTATTCATCTGCAACTACTGGTGCAGGTGTTATATCTTTATCTACTCTACCAGCAACTGTTTCTGGTTGTACAGCAGATAGTATAATATGTCCAGAATCCATTATCAATACAGCTCTAGTTCTTCTTCCACATGTAGCATCAACAGCAGTTTTTCCATCTTTAGCTTCTTGTATCATTCTTTTTATTGGAGCCGAATCTGGGCTTACTATTGCTACTATTTTGTTTGCAGCTATTATATTACCAAAACCAATATTTACTAATTGCATTCTCATCATCCTTTCTGTTGTAATTATTCAATATTTTGAACTTGTTCTCTTATGTCTTCTAATATTGTCTTTATGTCTATTACTTCATTAGTTATTTCAAGATTATTTGCTTTTGACCCTATTGTGTTTGTTTCTCTATTCATTTCTTGAATTAAGAAATCCATTTTCTTTCCAGTTGGTTCTTTTGACTTTATTATCTCTCTTAATTGAGAAATATGGCTTCTTAGTCTTGTAACTTCTTCTTCTACTGAACATTTATCTGCATATATTACAATTTCTTGCATTAACCTTGATTTGTCTAATTCTTCTGTTTTTAGTATTTCTTTTATCCTTGTTTCTAATTTTACTACATATTCGCGAATAAGTCCAGTAGATAAGCCGAAAATTTCTTCATTTTTCTCTTCTATTTGTGATATTTTAGCTAATATGTCGCCCGAAATTCGATTTCCTTCACTTTGCCTCATTTCTATTAAGTTATTAATTGCATTTTCTACAACTTGTAATAATTCTGTCTTTATTTGCTCTTCATCTATATTACTTTTTACTATTACTACATCTGGTAATTTTGTGATTTCAGTTACATCTATATTTGTTGATAAATTTTCTTCTTGTGCTAAATCTTTAAAACTATCTATATACATTTTGGCAAGCTCTTTATTAATTTTTATTTCACTATCATCTTTGTTAAAGTTTTCGAAAGTTATTAAAACATCTACTTTTCCTCTTTTTAATTTTGATATAATTAGTTTTCTTACATCATCTTCTAAATAACTAATAATTCGTGGAATTCTTATATTGGTATCTATATATTTGTGATTTACTGTTTTTATTTCCACCTGATACTCTCTTGAATTTATGGATAAACTACTTTTTCCATATCCAGTCATACTTTTTATCATTTTTATTTTCCTTCTTCTTTTTTATTTTTTCTTTTAGAAGCTTTTTTTATTGGTTCATCTTTAACAATTTCTTTTATATCACTTAAACTATTCAATTTGTCTTGTTGATTTTTAGTATATAATACTGCTGATTTTAATATGTAGTATATTCCTATAAAATTTGCTCCTGCTAATGTATAAACTTGTATACTATAATTAAATAATTTTGTCATATGTTGTGTTAATAATATAAATACTGCCATTGCTAAAAATTCTATACCATTAGTAAATATCAATTCATCTGATTTCTTAAATGATATTTCCATAATTACAATAGATATTCCAAGAAAAAATAGACTTGAAATATGTATGTAATTATTTAGATTAACTCCACTAAATTTTGAATATTGCGTACTAATAAATACAAAATATATGACAGTTATTATTGCATATGTTAAATTTATAACTATATTTTGTGTTAGTATATTTTTGACTTTTTCCATTTTTATAAAATCCTTTCCTTAAACAGTCTGTTCCAACTCGTACATAATAACACTAAGTACGTTTAATGCAACTGTTTCTGTTCTTAATATTCTATTTCCTAATGTTACGATTTTAGCTCCATTTTGTTTTAATAGTTCTACATCCTTTTCTTCCAGACCACCTTCTGGTCCAATAACAATTGCAATTTCTATTTTACTATTTGTTTTAACTTTTTCTTTTAATTTTAAAAGCTCGTGTTTTATTGTGTTTTCTTTTTCATTTTCATATGCTACTATTACACAATCATATTTTTTAATCAGTTGAGTAATTTTTTCTATATTAACTATATTATTTACTTCTGGTATTGTATTTCTTCCACTTTGCTTTGCAGCACTTTCGGCAATTTTTTGCCACCTAGTTATTTTTTTTATTTCATCTTTAGGGTCTATCTTTACTACACATCTTTTCATTGCTACTGGAATAATTGCATTTACTCCTAATTCTACAGATTTTTGAATTATTAGTTCCATTTTATCTGCTTTAGGTAATCCTTGATATATATCTACTGATATTTTATTGTCATCTTTTTTTAATTCTTCTATAATTTTAGTCAAAATGCTTTTATCTTCTAACTTTTCAATTTCACATATATATGATTTTTTAGTGTCTTGATTACATATTTCTAGCTTATCTCCTATTTGTTTTCTAAGCACATTTTTTATATGTTTTATATCTTCTCCTAATATCTCTATTGTTTTTTCTTTTACTTGTTCATTTCTTACAAAAAATCTTGGCATATTTTTCTCCTTCAATGCATTTATTATATTACTTTTTTTATTCTTTTGCAAGAAGAAGTTTATTTCTAGTTTCTATACTTTCAACTGCTATCATTTTATTATTATCAATTAAATACTTTGTAGTATTATCTATAATAAATAATAAAGCCTTATCCAAGTCTATCTTAGCTAATTTTCTTTCAGGTTCGATATCAAATTTTTCTGATTTTCTTGTTAATTCCACTTTATCAGAAACATAAATTATTTTTGCAAGTATATCCATCTCTGTACTTGTTGTTGTATGATATTCTATTGCTTTTGCGATTTGTTCACTCACGCCATATTTCTTTTTTGCTATATCTGCACCTATTTTTCCATGTAGAATTTTAACATTTAATCTCTCGAATTCAGTTATTTCGATATTGTTTTTCTCTACATATTTTAGCATTTCATCTTCAGACATTTCTTTGGCATTATCATGTAATAAACCTGCTAATTTTGCAGTTTCTACATCTACATTATATATTTCTGCTAATTCTCCTGCCATATTCATTACACCAATTGAATGTTCATATCTTCTTTTTGATAGTATTTGCTTTAAATCATTTTTTACTTTTTCTATTATTTCTTCCACTTCTTCACCATTTCCTTATAAAATATTTAAAACCGTGAATTATTTGCCCAGAATTGGGAATTAAAATTCACGGTCTATATTTCAGAATTATTTTAACCATTCTGGATTTGCTAAATACCAATCTATTGTTTTTACAATTCCATCTTCAAATTTTGTTTCAGGTTCCCAACCTAATTCTGTTTTTATTTTTGTTGGATCTATTGCATATCTGTAATCGTGTCCTTTTCTATCTGCAACATGTTCAATTAAATCTTCTGATTTTCCTAAACGTTGTAATATAAGTTTTACGATTTCGATATTTCTCTTTTCATTGTGTCCACCTATATTATATCTTTCTCCTGCTCTACCATTGTGGAATACCATATCAATTGCTTTACAATGATCTTCTACATATAACCAATCTCTAATATTATTTCCTTCACCATATACAGGTAATTTTTCGTCATTTAAAGCTAATTTAATCATATGTGGTATTAATTTTTCATTGTGTTGATATGGTCCATAATTATTTGAACAGTTTGTTACAGTTACATTCATTTTATATGTTGTATGATATGCTAATGCAACTAAATCTGAACTTGCTTTAGATGATGAATATGGGCTACTTGGTTGAATTGGTGATGTTTCTGTAAAATATCCTGTTTCTCCTAATGCACCATATACTTCATCTGTTGAGATATGTACAAATTTATTTTCTGAACCTTCTCCCCATGCTCTTCTAGCTGTCTCTAATAATGTATGTGTTCCTAATACATTTGTTTTTGTAAATACAAATGGTGTTTTTATACTGTTGTCAACATGTGATTCTGCTGCAAAGTGAATAACTCCATTAATTTGATATTTTTCAAATATTTCTTGCATTTTTTCAAAATCACATATATCTGCTTGTATAAATGTAATTTTGTCTTTTACTTTATCTAAATTTGCAAGATTTCCTGCATATGTTAATTTATCTACTACTATTATGTTATAGTCAGGATGTTTATTTACAAAATATTCTGCAAAGTTTGCTCCTATAAATCCTGCTGCTCCTGTTACCATTATATTTTTCATTTTTGTTTTCTCCTTTATTTTAAATTTTCAAATAAGTTTGTTGCTTTTAATTCTTTTAATGATGGCCATTTTGCATCTTTTTCAGATGTTAATAAGTCTTCTGGTTTTAAGTCGCCCATTGGCCATTCTATTCCTATATCAGGGTCATCAAATTTTAAACCACCTTCTGCTTCGTGATTATATATATCATCACATTTATAAGCAAATTCTGCTTCATCTGATAATACTAAAAATCCATGTGCAAATCCCTTTGGAATCATAAACATTTTTTTATTTTCTTCTGTTAGGATTACTCCTTCCCATTTTCCATATGTTTTACTTCCTGGACGTAAGTCTACTGCTACATCAAATACTTCACCTTTAATGCATCTTACTAATTTTGCTTGTGTATTTTCTTTTTGGAAATGTAATCCTCTTAAAACACCTTTTTTAGATTTTGATTGATTATCTTGTACAAAATCATAATCTAATCCTATTTCAGCAAAATCAGCTTTGCTGTATGTTTCCATAAAATATCCTCTATTATCTCCAAATACTGTTGGTTCTATTATACATACTCCATCTATTAAAGTATCTATTCTTTTAAATTTTCCCATTATTCTCTTCCTTTCGTCTGTATTTTTATTCACAATAATATCATTACTTTTAGTAATTGTCAATTATCTCTTCTAATTGCTTTAGCCCTTCTTTTTCTTCTAAGGTATTTGCTCTTCTTTCAAAGCTTTCTTTTATTTTAATAAATCTTTCTTTGACATTTCTAATATTATTTAAATCTTCATTTCTCGCCATCATTATTGCTTCTTTAGCTGATTCATATTTGAATTCTTGCTCATAATTTGTTTTGTGATAATTTCCATAAATTAAAATCGGATTTTTTATTTCAGTTCCTCTTTTATATATTTCTAAAACATCACAACAATCACTTTGTTCTATTGCCTGTATAACATTTGGTATACTTTTATAAGTTTCATTATAGCTTAGTGGATTAAAAAATCTTCCCCATGCTCTTGCTTCAACTTGTTTTTCATACCTTTCATATGCAGATAATAGACTTTCTATATAAGATACAGCAAGTGCTCTAACTTCAACATTGAAATCATTTTCTTTTAACTCTTTCATTCTTTCTATAATTCTTTCATTTCTTAAAGTACATTCAAAAATGAAATTATATTTATTTTTTATTGCATAATTTAATATTTCATTAGTCCATTTTGCACTGTCTTTTTCTACTATTTCACAATATTTTGTTGGATGTTTCATTGCAATTTCACCAGCTTTAGGATGAAATGGCTTATAATCATCTGTAGTAATAATTACTATATTATTATCTTTAAAAGTACTTTTAGAATATCCTATTAAAGAGCCTTTTCCAGAACCGGGTTGAGCTCCTACTATAATTGCCGTAGGTTTATCTACTGGTGTTACATTATTAAAAATCATTTTTTTAATAATGTTGTATATTTCATTATGTTCCTTTTCAGAAAGTTTATATTGTTCTGTTAAATCCATTACTCCATTCATTCTTTAATTCTTCTCCATAAATATTTATAATTTTATCCATAATTGCCGTATCACCACTATATAATTTTTCTCTCTCATCCATAAGTTCATCCATTTCATTGTGATAAACTTCATTGCCAGTATTATAAAATTGCATAGTTGTTTTAGACATTTTGTCTGCCAATATTTCTATTGCAACATCCATTTTTACAAAATTATTCATAGCTTATTTTCCTCTCTATTTATTAAAGAATTTTTCCTTCAGCTAAGTTTTTTAAATATTTTCCATATTCTGTTTTTAAGAATGGTTTTATTATTTCTAATAATTTTTCTTTATCTATCCATTTTTTTCTATATGCAATTTCTTCTGGGCATGAAACTTGCATTCCTTGTCTATTTTCTATTGTCTTTACAAAATTAGCAGCCTCTAGCAAATCTGAATGTGTTCCAGTATCAAGCCAAGCTAAGCCTCTACCTAGTCTTTCTACTTTCAATCTTTTTTGTCTTAAATATTCTTCATTAACAGCTGTTATTTCTATTTCGCCTCTTGCTGATGGCTTTACTTGTTTTGCAATTTGAATTACATCATTTGGATAGAAATATAGTCCAGGTACACATAAATTTGATTTTGGATGTTCTGGTTTTTCTTCAAGTGATATAGCATTATTATTTTCATCCATCTCAACAACACCATATGCTCTTGGATCTTTTACTGGATACCCAAATACTGTTGCAAAATCATGTTCATTTGATACTCTTTCTAGTTTTTCTGTTAAACTTTGTCCAAAGAATATATTATCTCCTAAAACCATTGCAACATCATCATCACCAATGAATTCTTCTCCAATAATAAATGCATCAGCAAGTCCTCTTGGTTTGTCTTGTACTGCATAACTAAAATTCATTCCCCATTTTGTTCCATCACCTAATAATTCTTCAAATACTTTTACATCTCTAGGAGTAGAAATTATTAATACATCTCTTATGTTCGCTAGCATTAGCATTGATAATGGATAATATATCATTGGCTTATCATATACTGGCATAATTTGTTTTGAAATTGCAAGTGTTAATGGATATAGTCTTGTTCCACTTCCCCCTGCTAAAATAATTCCTTTTCTGTTTTTCATAATATTACTTCCTTTCTATTGTTCCAAGTTTTTGGCTTCTTCTAAATATCTTTTTAAACCATCTTTCCATTCTGGAACTTTAATTCCACATGCTTCTAATTTTGCTTTTGACATTTGAGAATTAAATGGTCTTTTGGCTTGTGTAATTTTCATCATTTCTATGTATTCTTCTGTTGTTACAGGATTTACTTTGCATTCAATACCTTGTTCTGCAAGTATTTCTTTTGTAAATTCATACCATGTTGTATATCCTTCATTTGTTGCATTATATATTCCAAATGGTATTTTTTTAGATATTGCTTGATATATTATTTCTGTTAAGTCTTTTGCGTATGTTGGGCTTCCATGTTGATCTGCTACTACATTTATTTCATCTCTTGTTGAACCTAATTTTGTCATTGTTTTCACAAAATTATTTCCTCCAACTCCATATAACCAAGCAGTTCTGAAAATATAGTATTCATCCATATTTTCTTCAATTCCTTGTTCACCACGTAATTTAGTTTTTCCATATGCTGTTACAGGTGCTTTTGCATCATCTTCTTTATAATCTTTAGAAACGTCTAAGTTTCCACCAAATACATAATCTGTTGAAATATGTACTAATTTTGTTCCTGCTGTTTTGGCTGCTTTCGCTAAATTTGCTGGACCATCACCATTTATTTTATCTGCTAATTCGTAATTTTCTTCAGCTTTATCTACAGCTGTATATGCTGCACAATTTATGATGTAATCTGGTTTTATTTCCATTACATAGTCCATTACTGCTTTTTCATTTGTAATGTCTAGTTCGGCTACATCTGTTGCTATTATTTCATTTTCTTTACTGAATTTTTCTTTAACTTCTTTTGCTAACATTCCATTAGCACCAGTTACTAAAATTTTCATAATATATCTTCCTTTCTAATTTTAGACTTAATTCTAATTTTTTCGTGTATATCATATCATTAAATTAAAAAAAGTACAAGTTTTTTCTTATACTTTTTTATTTTATAAAAAATATTATTTAATTCAATACTACATTAAATTATTTTAGGGAATTAATACAATATTGTTTTGCAATACCGCGTAAGCGATTAAACGAGCTTTATGCGAGTGCGATATGGAGCAATCTACATACTAATATTTTTAATATGCAGATTGCGACACCAAGGTATAAAAAACAATATTGTATTAATTTATAAATATCTGAACTTGAATTGTAATTATTTGTTTAATCCTTTTCTTCCAGGATATATTGCAATATCATCTAATTCGTTTTCGATATTTAGTAATCTGTTATATTTTGCAACTCTATCTGTTCTACAAGGTGCTCCTGTTTTTATTTGTCCAGCATTTGTAGCAACAGCAACATCAGCTAATGTTGTATCTTCTGTTTCACCACTTCTGTGTGATACAACAGCTGTATAACCGTTTTTCTTTGCTAATTCAATAGCATCTAATGTTTCTGTTAATGTTCCGATTTGGTTTAATTTTATAAGGATACTGTTTGTAACTCCTAAATCTAAACCTTTTTGTAATCTCTTAATATTGGTTACAAATAAGTCATCACCAACTAATTGAACTTTTTCTCCTAATCTGTCTGTTAGTTTTTTCCATCCATCCCAGTCTTCTTCTGCTAATCCATCTTCTACTGAGATTATTGGATATCTTTCACATAAGTCTGCTATGAAGTCTATCATTTCATCACATGTTTTTGTTTCGTTAATTTTCCAGAAATGATAGCATCCTTCTTTTCCTATCTTTTTAGCTTCATCATACATTTCTGTTGCTGCTAAGTCTAATGCTAAGCATACTTCTTCTCCTGGTTTGTATCCAGCTTCTTTGATAGCTTCTACAATTAATTGAAGTGCTTCGTCTTCGTCTTTAACATTTGGTGCAAATCCACCTTCATCTCCAACACCTGTTCCTAATCCTTTTGCTTTTAATACTTTCTTTAATGTATGGTAAATTTCAGCACACATACGTAAACATTCTTTAAATGATTTTGCCCCAACTGGCATAATCATAAATTCTTGAACACTTAATGTTGAATCAGCATGTTTTCCACCATTCATAATGTTCATCATTGGAACTGGCATTGTTTTTGCATTAACTCCACCGATATATTTATATAATTCCATTCCTAATGATTCTGCTGCTGCTTTTGCAACTGCTAAAGATACTCCTAATGTAGCATTAGCTCCTAATCTTCCTTTATTTTCTGTTCCGTCTAATTCGATAAGTGCTTTATCAATTGCAGGTTGATCATATGCATTCATTCCTTCTAATTCTGGTGCTATTATTGTATTTACATTTTCTACTGCCTTTAATACACCTTTTCCCATATATCTTGATGAATCTCCATCTCTTAATTCAACTGCTTCAAATGCTCCTGTTGAAGCTCCTGATGGTACCATTGCAACCCCAACTGATCCATCTATTAATTCTACTGTAACTTGTACGGTTGGATTTCCTCTTGAGTCTAATACCTCTAAAGCTCTTATGTTTTCAATTTCTAAATAATTTTTCATAATAATTCATTCCTTTCTCATTTTTATTCTATCTATATTATGAAACACTTGTTAAAAAGTTAATCAAAAAGAGCAAAGCAATTGATAAAGTTTATCATTCACTTCGCCTTTTTTTTCATTTATATACTATATAATTTATTTCATAGCTTCTTCTACTGCTACTGCTACTGCAACTGATGCACCAACCATTGGGTTATTACCCATACCGATTAGTCCCATCATTTCTACATGTGCTGGTACTGAAGATGAACCTGCAAATTGTGCATCTGAGTGCATTCTTCCCATAGTATCTGTCATACCATATGAAGCTGGTCCAGCAGCCATATTATCTGGGTGAAGTGTTCTACCTGTTCCACCACCTGAAGCAACTGAGAAGTATTTCTTTCCTGCTTCTATTCTTTCTTTTTTATATGTTCCTGCAACTGGGTGTTGGAATCTTGTTGGATTTGTTGAGTTACCTGTAATAGATACATCAACATCTTCCATCCACATTATTGCTACACCTTCTCTAACATCATTAGCTCCGTAGCATCTTACTTGGCTTCTTTCACCATCTGAATATTTAATTTCTTCTACTACATTTACTTTTCCAGTAAAGAAGTCAAAATCTGTTTTTACATATGTAAATCCATTTATTCTTGAAATTACTTGTGCTGCATCTTTTCCTAAACCATTTAATATTACTCTTAATGGTTCTTTTCTAACTTTATTTGCAGATTTTGCTATACCAATAGCACCTTCTGCTGCTGCAAAGCTTTCATGTCCTGCTAAGAATGCAAAACATTTTGTATCTTCTGATAATAACATTGATGCTAAGTTTCCATGTCCTAATCCTACTTTTCTGTCATCTGCAACAGAACCTGGAATACAAAATGCTTGTAATCCTTCTCCAATTGCTTTTGCTGCATCTGCTGCTTTTGTGCATCCTTTTTTGATTGCTATTGCAGCTCCTAATGTATATGCCCAAGCTGCATTTTCAAAACATATTGGTTGTACTCCTTTTACTATTTCGTATGGATTAAATCCTTTGTCTGTACATATTTTTAATGCATCTTCAAAGTCTTTTATTCCGTATTTTTCCATTACTGGTTTTATTTGATCTATTCTTCTTTCATAACTTTCAAATGTTACTGCCATTTTTATTCCTCCTATTTTTATATTGTAAGGGAACACATTTTCCCTTTGTCTTATCTATCTTTATTCCTCTCTTGGGTCAATCTTCTTAACAGCCTCATCAAATCTTCCATATGTACTAGAAGCTTTTTCTATAGCTTCCATTGGGTCTATTCCTTTTTTGATGTTATCCATCATTTTTCCCATATGAACATATTTATAACCAATTATTTGATCATCTTTATCTAAACCTAATTCTACAATATAACCTTCTGTTAATTGTAAATATCTTGGTCCTTTTAAAGTACTTGAATAAATTGTTCCAACTTGTGATGTATGTCCTTTTCCTAAATCTTCAAGTCCAGCTCCTACTGGAAGTCCACCTTCTGAGAATGCAGTTTGTGTTCTACCATATACTATTTGTAAGAATAATTCTCTCATAGCAGTATTTATAGCATCACATACTAAATCTGTGTTTAGCGCTTCTAATATTGTTTTTCCTGTTAAAATTTCTCCTGCCATTGCAGCTGAATGTGTCATTCCTGAACATCCAATTGTTTCTATTAATGCTTCTTGGATTATTCCATCTTTTACATTTAAGGTTAATTTACATGCTCCTTGTTGTGGTGCACACCATCCAATACCATGTGTTAATCCTGATATATCTTTAATATCTTTTGCTTTTACCCATTTTCCTTCTTCTGGGATTGGTGCTGGTCCATGGTCTACTCCTTTTGCAACATGGCACATATTTTCTAATTCTTTTGAATAAATCATTTTAATTGCTCCTTTCACTTATTACATAAAATTTGATTTTTAACTTTTTTATCTTCTTGCTTTGTTGCAAGATATTCTACTTTTTGATTTTCTTTTGTATCTGTTGTTTCATATGTTATTATATTTGTATGCATTTTTTGATACAACCCCATGTCATATTCTTCATCTTTTTTCTTGCTAAATTGTCTGTTTTTTAAATACTGCTCTATTGCATCCTTTTCTTTTCTTCCATGTGGCTCAATATGTAAATATTTATTTCTCCAAAAAATATGATGGTCATAATATTCCTCTTGTACCCCTAATAAATTATCATAATTATACTCTACTTTAAACCTATTGTTTTTAATAGAAATTGTTATATTTGACCATACTTTTTGGTTTTCTTTTTCAAATTCTTTTCTCAATAGTTTTATTTGTTCATATAATAATTTAACAAGTTTCATATATTCTTCTTCTTCTATATCATATTTACTTGGTACTTCATAAACATTAATGAATTTTCTCTTTAATAACCCTTTTGGCAAAAAGTAAAAATACATTTCTCCTGTTTGAACCGTTCCAAGTCTATCGATTATTGAAGCATAAAGATATAATTCTTCCCATTTTCCAGGCACTGCATAAAATATTTTTTGTTGAATTTCTTCATATATTTTTTTTATTCTTTTGCTACTATTTAACAACTTTTTTCACCCTTTATTTTACTAGAATACTTTCACCTGTCATTTCCTCTGGTTTTTCAATATTTAATAATTCTAACATTGTTGGTGCTAAATCTGCAAGTTTTCCTTCTTTTATTTTTAGTTCTGTATTTTCTGTTACTAATATTAGTGGTACAGGGTTTGTTGTATGTGCAGTATGTGGTTCGCCTGTTGTATAATCAATCATTTGCTCACAATTTCCATGGTCTGCTGTTATCAACATTGTTCCATGGTGTTCAAGCATTGCTTTTACTACTTTTCCAACACATTCATCAATTGTTTCTACTGCCTTTATTGCAGCAGGTAAACTTCCTGTATGTCCTACCATATCTGGATTTGCAAAGTTTAATATTATTGCATTATACTTGTCAGTATTTATTGCTTCAACAACTTTTTCTGTTACCTCTCTTGCACTCATTTCAGGTTGCATATCATATGTTGCAACTTTTGGTGATGGAACTAATATTCTGTCTTCTCCTGGATATTGTTTTTCTTCTCCACCATTAAAGAAGAATGTAACATGTGCATATTTCTCTGTTTCTGCTATACGTAATTGAGTTAATCCTTTTTTACTAATTACTTCTCCAAATGTGTTTACTAATGGTTCTTTTTTGAATGCAATTTTTACATTTGGCATTGTTTCATCATAGTTTGTGAAACATACAAAATAAGTATCCATTTTCTTTGTTTCAAAATCTTCAAAATTCTTATCAACAATTGCTCTTGTTATTTCTCTAGCTCTATCTGGCCTAAAGTTAAAGAATATTACTGAATCATGTTCTTGTATTGTTGCAATTGGTGTTTCACCATTGCATATTACAGTTGGTTCAACAAATTCATCAAATACTTCCTTTTGATAAGAATCTTCTATTGCTATTGTTGCAGATGTTGATTTGTTTCCTTCACCATTTACAAGCGCATCATAACATTTTTTAACTCTGTCCCATCTTTTGTCTCTATCCATTGCATAATATCTTCCAGATAAACTTGCTATCTTTCCAATACCTTTTTCTCTCATTTTTTCTTCTAATTGAGTAATATATCCTTCTGCTGATGCTGGTGGTGTATCTCTACCATCTAAAAAGCAATGTACATATACATTTTCAAAATCTCTACGTTTTGCCATTTCTAGCAATCCATATAAATGACGTATATGACTATGAACTCCACCATCTGACAAAAGTCCTAATATGTGTAATTTTGAATTATATTTTTTACAATTTTCTATTGCTTCTATAAATTCTGGAATTGCAAAAAAATCTCCGTCTTCAATTGATTTTGTTATTTTAGTTAATTCTTGATATACGATTCTTCCTGCTCCTATATTTGTGTGCCCTACTTCTGAATTTCCCATTTGTCCATCTGGTAATCCAACTTTTAACCCACTTGTATAGATCTTAGTTGTTTGATATTTTTTCATTAGTTTGTCTATATTAGGTGTATTGGCTAATTTAACAGCATTTCCATCTTCTTTTTCGTTTATCCCAAATCCATCTAATATCATTAGCATTACTGGTTTTGTTTCCATATTTTCCATCCCTTTCTGCTTTTTATGCAAAGCTTATTCATCAAACTTAACTATTTTTGAGAACTCTTCTGCTTTTAAACTTGCTCCACCTACAAGTCCTCCATCAATATCTGACATTTCAAATAATTCTTTGGCATTTGATGATTTTACGCTTCCGCCATATTGTATTATAACTCCTTCTGCCTCATTTTGTCCATATATTTCTGCTAATTTTTTTCTAATTTGCATAATTGTGTTATTTGCATCTTCTTTTGTAGCTGTTTTTCCTGTTCCTATTGCCCATATTGGTTCATATGCTACTATAATTTTTTCTAAATCTTCTGATGCAATCCCCTCAAATGCTTTTGCTATTTGACTTGTTACAATTTTTTCTGTTTCTCCAGCTTCTCTTTGTTCTAATGTTTCTCCAACACATACAATTGGTTTCAATCCATGTGCTAATGCTGATTTGATTTTTTTATTTACGGTTTCATCTGTTTCTGCAAAATATTGTCTTCTTTCAGAATGTCCTATTATTACATATTCCACTCCTATTGATTTTAACATTAGTGCTGATACTTCTCCTGTATATGCACCTTTTTCTTCCCAGTGCATATTTTGTGCACCTATTTTTATATTAGTTCCTTGTACATGTAATAAAGAATAAAATAAGTCTGTATATGGCACACATAATATAACTTCATTTTTGGTATCTTTAACAAGTGGTGTTAATTCTTGTATAAAGTCTATTGCTTCATTTGGAAGCATATTCATTTTCCAATTTCCAGCTATTACTTTTTTTCTCATTATTCTGCCCTCCTTTTAATTATCTCAAGCAAGTCATTTTTTGCTTTTTCTGAATAATCATTTACAAAAACATAATCAAATTGCTTTTGTAAGTCTTTGTTGTTATTATATTCTTTAATATGTTCATCAATTTCCTTTAAACGTTTTTGTTGAACTTCTTTTGATAAATTTCTATTTTTTAGCTCTTGCTTTGCTCTTTCTATGTCCTTTGGTATCATATAAATTGCAAATACATTTTTAGCATTTTTCTTAAATTCATAAATTGTATTATAATGTACTTCTGTTACTTGATTTTCATCTGAATTTAAGTTTTCTTTCCTATATGCATATTTTGCGCCCAAAAATTCAAAATCTACTGCAATTTTATTTTCTCTTTTTAATTTTGCAAATTCCTCTTCACCGACAAATTCTTTGTCTATTCCATTTATTTCGCCATTTCTTTTTTCTCTTGTTGTTACAATAACTAAGTTCTTAAAATTTAATTCTTGTGAAATTGCATTCTTAAAAAAAGATTTGCCTGTTCCTGTTACTCCTGATAATGTTACTATCATCTTTGTACCTTTCTTGTGTCTTTGTTATTACAAATATTTCTAACTTCTTCGAATATTTTATCATAATTATATTCTTTAGGAAATTTAGTTCTTCCGCTTTTTATTAATTCAAATGTTTCTTCTAATGGTAACCAAACTATTTTATCAATTTCTTCTTTTTGAAATATTACATTCGAATTATTTCTTTTTAAACAATAAAATGTAATAAAGAAATTTTTATTTTTTCCTGAGCTTTCGAATTGTAGAGGCACTGCATTTGGAGTTATTTTTGTAGTATTTATGGCTTCTTCTAATTGTATTCCTAACTCTTCTTTTAATTCCCTTATCATAGCCTGTGTTTGAGTTTCTTCTCCATCAACATGTCCTGAACACAAATCTAATTTACCAGGAGTAAGCCCTTTATTTACTCTTTTTTCAATAAGGACCTCTTTATTTTCATTTATTACAAAACATGTAACTCCATTTAGCCATTCGTTTTCATTTAATTCTTTTTCTTTACCTTTATTGATTAGTTTTTTTAATTTTCCACTTTTGTCATATACTTTATATTGTATTGTTTTCATATTCTACATCCTTTATTTATCTTGTAAACATTCAATTCCTGGTAATTTCTTTCCTTCTAAGAATTCAAGTGAAGCTCCTCCACCTGTTGAAATATGTGTCATTTTATCAGCTAATCCAGCTTTTTCAACTGCTGCTGCTGAATCTCCACCACCAATTATTGTTGTTGCATCTAATTCTGCTAATGCATGTGCAATTGCATTTGTTCCAATTGCAAATTGGTCAAATTCAAACAATCCTAAAGGTCCATTCCATACAACTGTTTTTGCTGTTTTTAATTCATTCTTGAACATTTCTATTGTTTTTTCTCCAATATCAAATCCTTCCCATCCTTCTGGAATTTCTGTCCAAGCTACTGTTTTGCTTTCTGTATCTGGTTTAAATTCTTTTCCTACTTTTGTATCAATTGGTAATAAGAATTTTACACCTTTTTCTTCTGCTTTTTTCATTAGGTTTAATGCTAATTCACATTTATCTGGTTCACATAGTGAATTTCCAACTTCATATCCTTGTGCTTTAAAGAATGTATATGCCATTCCTCCACCAATCATTAATGTATCTACTTTTTCTAGTAAACTATCTATAACTCCTATTTTGTCAGAAACTTTTGCTCCTCCTAATATTGCTACAAATGGTCTTTCTGGATTATTTAAAGCATCTCCTAAGAATTTTAATTCTTTTTCTATTAAAAATCCTGATACAGATGGTAAATAATGTGATATACCTTCTGTTGAAGCATGTGCTCTATGTGCTGTTCCAAATGCATCATTTACAAATACTTCTGCCATACTTGCTAATTCTTTTGCAAATTCTGGATCATTATCTGTTTCTTCTCTATGGAATCTTACATTTTCAAGTAACATTACTTGACCTTCTTGTAAGTTTTCGGCTAATGATTTTGCACTTTCTCCAATAACATCTTTTGCCATTAATACTTCTTGACCTAATTGTTTTGATAATTCTTTTGCAACTGGTGCCAAAGAAAATTCTGGTTTAACTTCTCCTTTTGGTCTACCTAAGTGAGACGCTAAAATTATTTTACAATTTTGTTCAATTAAATATTTTATAGTTGGTAATGCTGCAACTATTCTTCTATTATCTGTAATATTTTGATTTTCGTCCATTGGTACATTAAAATCACATCTTACAAATACTTTTTTTCCTTTTAAATCTATATCTCTTACTGTTTTTTTACTCATTACAAATTCCTCCTCGTATTTTAAAAAGCATTAAAAGGCCAGAGGCTAGAAGCCCCTAACCTTGAAATTTTATTGATGATCAACTGATGCCATATAGCATGCTAAGTCGATTAATTTGTTTGAATATCCCCATTCGTTGTCATACCAAGCTACTAATTTTACAAATGTATCTGTTAACATTATTCCTGCTGTTGCATCAAATATTGATGTATGCATATCTGAAACAAAGTCTGATGAAACTACAGCTTCATCTGTATATTCCATTATTCCTTTCATTTCATTTTCTGTAGCTCTTTTTACAGCTGCACAAATTTCTTCATATGTTGTTGGTCTTTCTAGGTTAACTGTTAAGTCAACAACTGAAACATCAACTGTTGGTACTCTGAATGACATACCTGTTAATTTTCCATTTAATGATGGAATAACTTTTCCTACTGCTTTTGCAGCTCCTGTTGATGATGGTATGATGTTAGCTGCTGCTGCACGTCCACCTCTCCAGTCTTTTTTAGAAGCTCCATCAACTGTTTTTTGTGTTGCTGTTGTTGCATGAACTGTTGTCATAAGTCCTTCTTTAATTCCAAAATTATCATTTATTACTTTTGCAAGTGGTGCTAAACAGTTTGTTGTACATGATGCATTTGATACAATATTCATATCTGATGTATATGTTGTGTTATTTACTCCCATTACAAACATTGGTGCATCTTTTGATGGTGCACTTATTAATACTTTTTTAGCTCCAGCATCTAAGTGTGCTTGTGCTTTTTCCATTGTTTTGAATACTCCAGAACATTCTAGAACATATTCTACTCCTAACTCTCCCCAAGGAATGTTCTTTGGGTCCATTTCATTATATACTTTTATTATTCTTCCATTTACTATTAAATTTCCATCTTTTTCTTCTACTGTTCCTTTGAATCTTCCATGTACAGTATCAAATTTTGTCATATATACCATGTAGTCTGCTGCTACAAATGGGTCATTAACTGCTACAACCTCTACCTCCTCTTTTCCTAATGCTGCTTGGAATGCTAATTTTCCAATTCTTCCAAATCCGTTAATTCCTACTTTTACTGACATAAAAATTTCCTCCTTTTTTAGATGTTAGTTTTTTATTTTCTTTTCTAACCTCTAATTCTATTTTTACCTTCTTCAGGCAAGTTTATTCTATAACAAAATTCTTTACATTTCAAGTAGTATTTTAAATTTTATAAGTATTTTTTTAAAGTTTCTACACTGTCTTCTTGCATAATCACAAAATCATTTAAAATGTTTTTGACTTCAGTATCAACACTAGGGTTATTATTAAGTAATCTTCGCCCCTCAATGATTCCCATATTAGTTCCTTGCATCAATAATTCTGAAATTTTAGAATTGCTTTGGTCATTCATTGTTTTCATGTTTATTCCATACCATGTCATCATTTTTTCCATTTTATTTGTTTCATGTGGTTCTTTGCTAGCATATTGAGAATATATGTTGTCTATTCTTTCTGCTATTTTTTTATACTTTCCATATTCTACATCTAAAACTTTTTTAAATCTTTCATCTCCAACTTTATCTGAAACAAAATGAATTGCATCCATTCCCATTGTTGTTCCTTTATTAACTTCATCTAAAACTTTTACATTAATATCTTCCATAAAATCAACCTCCTTAGGTTATTTTTCCCAATTTATATATTTTTATGCAATATACTAAAAAAGAGCAAAAGCCCTTCCATCTGGTGCTTTCACTCTTCTTTTTTCATTTATTCACTTTTTCCTGAAATATATTCTTCATATCCATATTCTGCAGAAGTTCCTTCAAGTTCTTTAATAGACAATCCTATTTTAAGTTTCTCTTTATCTATATTTATAATTTTAGCATTTACTGTTTGACCTAATTGTAATTCATCTTCTGGTTTTACTACTCTTCTTAATCCTGTTATTTCTGAGTTATGTACTAAACCTTCTAATCCATTTTCTATTTCTACAAATGCTCCAAATGGTGCAAATTTTACAACTTTACAAGTTACTATATCATTTATTTCATATTTATTAGCTTTTGCAAACCAAGGATTTTCGCCTTTTAAAGGATATTCTAAGCTAATTTTTCTTTCTTCTTTATTGAAGTCTTTAATTTTCACTTCAATCTCGTCGCCAACATTAAATTTATCTTCTAATTTTTCATTTCTATCCCATACTAATTCTGATTTATGTGCAAGGCCATTTGTTATTCCTAAGTCTACAAATATTCCATAATCAACAATTTTCGAAATAGTTCCTGTATATGTTTTTCCTATTTTTATATTGTTCCAAAATTCTTCAATATTTTTTGCTCTTTCTATTTTCTGTCTCTTTATTTCTTCTGCATGTTTAATTTTTTGTTCTTTTTCTATTTTTTGGTATTCTTCTCTTTTATATTTTTTATATGATAAAAGTACATTTCCTAATCCATCATTCCATTTTAATACATCTGCAGTTATTACATCTCCAGGTTTGAATTCGTCTTTTGGATTTTTATTTTCATCATCTGAATATTCTTTTCTTGGTATTATTCCATCTGCTTTATATTTAAAGTCTACAAATATTTCCCCTTTACTTGAAATTTGTATTACTGTTCCTATTATTCTTTTGTCAAATTTTTTTGTATTTAATGATTCTTTATACAGTTTTTCAAAATTTTCTTCTTCCATGTTATATGCATCCTTTCTTTTAACATTTTATGTCTGTATAATAACATAGATTTTTATATTTAACAAGTAATATTTCATTCTTTTATTTCTTTTGCAAGTTTTCCAATAGCTTTAGTTTCTATACGAGATACATATGAACGTGAAATTCCCATTTCACGAGCAATTTCAATTTGAGTTTTAGGTTTATGTCCATCAAGTCCAAATCGGAGCTCTAAAATAGTACGTTCTCTGTCTTTTAAAATATTTTTCATCTTTTCATATAAAAGTTTAACTTTCATCTTTAAATCTACAGAATCCTCAACACTACGTTCATCATTTTCAAGTACTTCTTGTAATGTAACTACATTATCATCTTTATCTTTTCCTATTGGTTCATTCAGATACACTTCATTATTTAATTTTTTAGTCGCCCTAAAATGCATCAATATTTCATTATCAATACATCTAGAAACATATGTAGAAAGTCTAGCGCCTTTTTCTGGTTTAAAGCTATTAATACCTTTAATAAGTCCAATAGTACCAATAGATATTAGATCATCCTGATCAACATTTGAATTACTATATTTTTTGCAAACATGTGCAACTAATCTTAAATTTTTTTCTATAAGTATATTGCGAGCTTCTTCATCACCTGTACTTAATTTTTCAAGACATATACGTTCTTCTTCAGCACTTAATGGCTCTGGAAAAAGTTGTACTCCTGAAATATATCCAACTGTAAATACTGCTGTTTGTAAAAACTGAATAAATCCACTTATGCAAAGTGCAGAAAACATAAAAGCACCTCCATTTTTCTCATACTAAAATTATATGTATAAGAAAAATAAAAGTGCCTGTTCATTATTATTTTATGCAACTGGAATATATAATTCTATATTTCCGCTTCTATATTCTTCTAATATTTTTAAAAATATTTCATCTCTTACATTTCTTGATTTTTTAGGATGAACTAGATATCTAAGGTATAATTCTACATGAGAATCTACTATTTCAGTATAAATAATAGGTTCTAAATAATTATAATAAATTCTATATTCTGCAGTAACATCAGCAACTGCACCTTCCATCTTTTTAGGTGTTGTTTTTAATATTTCATTATTCTCTACAATATCATATAAAACATCTTTTGTCTTTTCTACATCAGCATCTAATGGAATTTTAACAGTAATCTCATCCCATACATATTTGAAAGCCTTTGTATAGTTTTTTAAAGGATATAAAAACACAAATGAGTTTGGTATATGTATTATTCTACCTGTACTTTGTTCTGCATTTATTCTATCTCCAACTTCTAGCACTTCAAATCCAAGAGATCTAATATTAACTACATCACCTTTAATTCCATTAACTTCAATTCTGTCTTCTAGTTCAAATGTTTTCTTTGTATTAATGTATATTCCTGCAAAAAAGTCAAATATTATTTCTTTAACAGCAATTGCAATTCCAGCTGATAAGAAACTTATTACTGTTACCATACCTGAAATTCTATGTCCCCATAGTAATACTACTAAAACAATTGATATAATATCTAATGTTACTTTTATCATTCTGTTTCTAAAATATTTCTTTTTGTTACTTACGTCAGCTCTTGAGTAGAAAAATCTTACAAGTTTTTTTAGAATTCCAAATGCTAAAAATATTAAAATTGTCAATATGGCCAATTCAACATAATCACTATAAAACCCAAATGTTTTTCCTAAATATTGTGATATATCTGTTATAAATCCCATTTTCATCACCTCTTATATTTTATTTTAGCACAAAATAACATATTATTCAACTTCGTCAATACAGTCTTGGAATTGGCTATTATATAATTTATAATAAAATCCTTCTTCTCCTTTTTCAAGAAGTTGTTCATGTGTACCTTGTTCAACAATATCTCCATGGTCCATAACTAATATTAAATCTGCATTTTTTATTGTTGATAATCTATGTGCAATTATAAAAGATGTTCTACCTTTCATTAAATTATCCATAGCTTTTTGAATTTCTATTTCGGTTCTTGTATCTATGCTTGATGTTGCCTCATCTAAAATTAATATTTTAGGGTCTGCTAAAATTACTCTTGCTATTGTAAGTAATTGTTTTTGACCTGCTGAAACTCCACTTGTTTCGTCACCTAATTCAGAATTATATCCTTTAGGTAATGTTTTTATAAAATGATGTACTCTTGCAGCTTTAGCAGCTTGAATAACTTCATCATCTGTTGCATCTTCTCTACCATATTTAATATTATCTTTTACAGTTCCGTCAAATAGCCATGTATCTTGCAATACCATTCCAAACATTTGACGAAGCTCTCCTCTTTTGAAATCTTTTATATTGTGTCCATCAAGTAATATTGCACCAGCTGTTACATCATAAAATCTCATAAGAAGTTTTACCATTGTTGATTTTCCTGCACCTGTTGGTCCTACAATTGCAATTTTTTGTCCTTCATGTACATCTGCATTAAAATCTTTTATTACAGTATTTTCTGGGTTATATCCAAATTTTACATGTTCAAATTTTACATTTCCTTTTAAGCCTTCTGTTGTAGTTCCTTCTACATAAGTTTCGACTTCTTCATCTTCTTCTAAAAATTCAAATATTCTTTCTGTTGCAGCGACCATTGCTTGTAACATACTTGATACTTGTGCAATTTGATTTATAGGTTGTGTAAATTGCTTATTATATTGTATAAAACTTTGTATATCTCCTACTGTAATATTTCCATTAATAGCTAAATAACCACCTGCTATTGCTACACCTACATATCCAATATTTGATATAAAATTCATTATTGGATGCATTAATCCTGACAAAAATTGTGACTTCCATGCTGAACTATATAATTCTGAATTTGCCTTTTCAAATGTCTTTTGTGCATCTTTTTCACCATTAAATGCTTTTACAATTGTTAAACCTGAAAATACCTCTTCAACTTGACCATTTACATGTCCTAAGTAGTCTTGTTGCTTTTTAAAATATTTTTGTGATTTTCCTACTATTATTTTTACAAGAAATGCTCCAATTGGCATAACTATTAATGATATTAATGTCATTTGCCAACTAATTGAAAGCATCATTATCAATATTCCAACTAGTGTACATATTGATGTTATTATTTGTGTAACACTTTGGTTTAAGTTCATTCCTAATGTATCTATATCATTTGTTATTATTGATAATACTTCTCCATTTGTCTTTTTATCAAAATAGTTCATTGGAAGTGAATTTATTTTATGTGCTAAGTCTTTTCTTAATTTATATGTAAGATTTTGAGCAATTTGTGTCATTGCAAAACTTTGGATGAAAGAAAATAACGCACTTACTACATATAATCCTAATAATGTTAAAAGAATAGTTCCAACTTTTCCAAAGTCTATTCCACCATTTCCTGATATTTTATTTACTAAACCATTAAATATTTCTGTTGTTGCATTTCCTAATATTTTTGGTCCTATTATAGAAAATATAGTGCTTCCAACTGCAAATATAAATACTATTATTAATCCAATTTTATATTTTGATAAATAATTATTTATTAATTTTTTTGTTGTTCCTTTAAAATCTTTGGCCTTTTCTGTTGTATGGCCTGGTCTTGGTCCCATTGGTCCTGGCATATTATTTTCCTCCTCCCTTTTTATTTAATTCTTCTTCAGACAATTGTGATAATGCAATTTCTCTGTATGTTTCATTATTTTCAAGCAATTCTTCATGTGTTCCTTGCCCCACTATTTTACCATCATCTAAAACTATTATTTTATCTGCATTTAAAATGGTACTAATTCTTTGTGCTACTATTATATTTGTTTTATTATTTGTTCTTTGTGCTAATGCTTCTCTTAATGCCGCATCTGTTTTGAAGTCTAAAGCAGAAAAACTATCATCAAATACAAAGATTTCTGGGTCTTTTGCTACTGCTCTTGCTATTGATAATCTTTGTTTTTGTCCTCCTGATACATTGCTTCCACCTTGTGCTATTTCTGATTTGTATTTGTCATCTTTTCCTTCAATAAATTCTGTTGCTTGTGCTATTTCTGCAGCTTCTATCATTTTTTCATCAGACATACTTTCATCAGAATATTTTATATTACTTTCGATTGTTCCAGAGAATAATACTCCTTTTTGTGGTACAAATCCAATAGCATCTCTTAATTCTTTTTGAGATAAGTCTTTTACATTTACACCATCAACTAAAAGTTCTCCACCTGTTACATCATAAAATCTTGGTATTAGATTTACTACTGTTGATTTTCCACTTCCTGTACTTCCTATTATTGCAGTTGTTTTTCCTGGCTCTGCTGTAAAGTTAATATCTTCAAGTATTTCTGTGTCTGCATCAGGATATCTAAATGATACATTTTTAAATTCTACTAATCCTTTTTTACTTGGATCTAATTTTTTTGTTGTTTCTTTATCTTTAATACTTGGTTCTATTTCTAATATTTCTGTAATTCTGTTAGCTGATACAGATGCTCTTGGAAGCATTATTGAAATCATAGAAATCATTAAGAAACTCATTACTATTTGCATTGCATATTGAATAAATGCTAACATGTCTCCAACTTGCATTATGCCTTGGTCTATATTGTGACCTCCAACCCATATAATTAAGATTGATACACCATTCATTATAAGCATTAACAATGGCATCATTATTGACATTGTTCTGTTTACAAATATATTTGCTTTTGTTAAATCTGTATTTGCACCATCAAATCTTTTTTCTTCTCTCTCTTCTGTATTAAATGCTCTAATTACAGATTTTCCTGTTAATATTTCTCTTGCTACACCATTTAATTTGTCTATTAAGTCTTGTAGCTTTTTGAATTTTGGCATTGCTACTGCAAATAATATTGCAACAACTAATAATATTGTAATTACTGCTGCTCCTATTATCCAAGCCATTGATGTATTACTTTGATGTATTACTTTTATTACTCCACCTATTCCTATTATTGGTGCATATACTACTGTTCTAAATAACATTGCTAATAATTGTTGAATTTGTTGTACATCATTTGTACTACGAGTAATTAAAGAAGCGGTTGAAAATTCTCTTAATTCTTTAGTTGAAAATTGTAGTACTTTGTTAAATATTTTTTCTCTTAGTGTTTTTGCCATTTTAGCTCCAACTCTTGATGATAACATCATTATTGTAATTCCTGAAGCCATACTTATTGCTGCCAATACTAACATTTTAAATCCTGCAACCATTATGTAATTCATTTGGATTTTGTCTGTATCTACACCTGCATCTTTATATATTTCTTTTACATATGCAACTGCTGCTTGACTTTTGATTGAATCTTGCATTTCATCTATTTGTCTTGTTGATTCACTTAGCATTTGATTTAATTGTTCTTCTGGCATTGTTTTCAATATATCAATAATAGACATATTTTGCATCATTTCTTTTTGCTCTTCTGGTACATTTGCTAATATTTGTTCTTTTATTTTATTAGCCATTTCTTCTTTTTGTACTGTTCTTGATATAATAATTGGTTTTGTCATTATTTGTTCAAGCTCTTCTTTTTCGCTTTCTTTTAAGTCTTTTATAAGATAGTTTCCGTCATTCTCTTCTGTTGTGTAGTTTTCTAATATTTTGTCATCATCATTTGAGAATAATAATATTGCATCCATATCCTCTTGACTTACTGTTTCTGGTACTGCATATTCAATTCCTCCTGCTTGTATACCTGTGTTTACTATTTTTGAAGTATAATTAGGTAGTTCCAAATCTACTGCTGCTTGAACACATAATAATGCTACAATTATAAGTACTGACATCCATGATTGTTTTAAGTTTTTTAATATTTTAAGCATCTTTTTCCTCCTTTTTTTCTATTCCATGTTTTAAATATTCTATTTCTTTTAAAAATAGTTTTCTGCACTCTTCTTTTGATTTGTTTTCGAAGTTTTTTATTAAAGCTCTTCTTGTTATTACATTTAACATATCACAAACTATAACTAAATCTTCATAATTTTTTATTTTTAGATTTGTCTTATCTATTTGCTCATAATAGTCTATAATATCTTGTGGTTTAGTTCTTTTTACTAAATCAAATACATTCTCATCTGAAGATTTTAAATTAATAAATATCTGTCTAAATAATTCTTGGTCTGAGTTATCTGTAAACTCTTCTATCATTGAGTCATATAGAAATATATATAATTCAAATATGTCTCCATTGGTTTCTTTTACTTTATTTCTTAATTTATTATTTAGTTCTTCTGAGTTTTCTTTTAATATGTATATGAGTAAATCTTCTTTATTTTCAAAATACTGATAAAAGCTTCCTCTTGCAATATCTGCTTCTTCTACTATATTTTTTATTGAAACATTTTCTATTGGTACTCTTGCGAATTCTTTTTTGGCAGAGTTTATTACTTTTTGCTGTTTTTCTTTTGAAAGCTTTAAAAATGTTTCTTTTGGCATTTAATCACTTCCTTTCGACAAAAAAATAACACTATGTCATATATTATAATGACACAGTGTCACTTTTGTCAATACTATTTTTGTGAAATTTATGTGAATTCTTACAGGAAATAAAGTTACTAGTTAATGGTGCATTTTAAATAGATATAGAGAAATACTTTAAATATAAGCTTTAAATGAAATAACGAATGTGCAAGGAGAAATTTTAGAAATTCTTAAATTTCGTATTAAGCCGAGGAATGTAATGAAAAGCTTATATTTAAAGTATTCCGTATAAAAATTCAACCAAAAACATTAACTATTAACGAAATAAAATAAAAAGAAGTTCAAAATGTTGTTATTCATTGTAATTTATGATATACTATTAGTAAATTTTCAATGGAAGGAGTTTAAAAAATATGGCAAATGTGAAACAGCGAATGCTAGATATTGTTAATTCTGTACCTGATGATTATTTCGATGGTTTAAAACCAACTGAAATGGTATTTAAACTTATGTTTGAATATATAGACCGATATGGTGAAGATGAAACAACTATCATTCCGGGTACAAACAAGCATTTAAACAGAGAAACTTTAAAAGAAATGCTTGAAAGTAAAAATCCAAATTAAAAGGAGGTCGATATAAATGGATTTTATGAAAAAAACTTTAAACCAAATTGATATACATGAAAATACTCTATATAATATTATTTATGATTTATTTTTCTTTGCAAAACTTCAAGAAAGTGAAGATAATATTAAAAACGATAAAGTTTGTACATTAGAAGAATTAAAACAACATATTGACGAATTGGAGGCGAAATATGCAAATAATAATATCAGATGATGTAAAGTCTGCAATTACAGATATATTTGACTATTCATATAATATTTCAGCAAGTTATGCAAGTAGAATAGTTAAAAAAATATATAATACAATTTATGATTTACAAAAATCACCTTACATTGGTAGATATGTTCCCGAGCTTTCGGACAATCATTATCGAGAACGAATTTGTGAAAAATATAGAATTATTTATTATGTCTCAGAAAAAAATAATACAATTTATATTAACTACATATTCTGCTCAAGGCAAAATCCTAATTCATTTTTTAAAGTTCATGAAAAAGAACTCTTTAATTTTTTGAATCATTTATTTAGTTAAATTCTTTTTAGAGAGATTCCAAATAAATTAATACAAAGAAATCCTTAAAATATAAACTTTTCATTGTACATTCATCATTATATTCAAGTTTTATATTTTAAGGATTTCTTGTTAGTTTAACTCAAAACTCTATTGCCTTATAATTATAGTTTTATTTAGTCACCTAAGCAAATTCCAATATCTCTAGCAGTTTTAACTAAATCATCATCCATTGTAACTTTTCTTAAATTACTTTCTGCTGTATTTCCAGAAACAGCACCAATTTTAGTATTATTTCCTACAACATCTTCTAAAGAAACACTATCTAATTTTCCATTTTTTAATACTGCTAATACACCAAATTGTCCTTTTAATGCAAGTTCCATAGCTTTAGCACCATATTTAGTAGATAAAACTCTATCAAATGCTGTTGGTGTTCCCCCTCTTTGCATATATCCAAGTGTTGTATTTCTTGCTTCTAAGCCTGTTAATTTTTCTAATTGTCTAGCAACAACTTGACCTACTCCTCCAAGTTTGTTGTTGTCAACACCTGCTCCATTATCTCTCTTTCCTTCTACTGTGATTTCTCCGCCTTTTGGAGCAGCACCTTCTGCAACTACAACAATGCTAAATTCTTTTCCTCTAGCTCTTCTTTCATTTATTTTGTCTACTGCTTTATTTATATCATAAGGAATTTCTGGAATTAATGCAACATCTGCTCCTCCTGCTATTGCAGATTCTAATGCAATCCATCCTGCATATCTTCCCATAACTTCTAGTACCATTATTCTATGATGTGTTTCTCCTGTTGTATGTAGTCTATCTAAGGCTTCTGCAGCAACTGATACCGCTGTATTATATCCAAATGTTATATCTGTACATGCAACATCATTATCTATAGTTTTAGGAACTCCTATTACATTTACTCCTTTTGTAGAAAAATCTCTCGCTGATTTTTGTGTTCCATCTCCTCCTAATGTAAATATGCAATCAAATCCATCTTTTTTGATATTTTCTACACATACATCTGATAAATCTTTATATTCAACTTCTCCATTTTCTCCTACTACTTTATAATTAAATACATTTGCATTTGTTGATGAACCAATTATTGATCCTCCTTTTGGTAATATTCCAGATGCAGATGCATCATTTGCTGTACTTAATTTTACATAGTTATTTTTTAATAGTCCATTATATCCATCTATAAATCCATAGCATTCTACATTGTTATGTTCTGCTGTTTTTATTATTGCTCTAATTACAGCATTAAAGCCTGATACATCTCCTCCATTTGCTAGTATAGCTACTTTTTTTAACATATAAAATTCCTCCAATCGGGTATCCCCTAAATTATTAAAATTTTACCTTTATTGGTAAAATTTGTTTCCTTCTTATTATATCAATATTTTTGTTTTTTACAAGTGGTTTTTAATAAATTTTACTAATTTTATATCCCAACATACAATTATTTTTATATTATAGAAAGTTCGGTGAACTTTCCTATAATATAAAATAGCATAGCAAGTATAAAACTCACTATACTATTTTTCTAAATATTAAAATATAAAAAATTCCCACACTAGTATTGACAACCTCTAAACCGAGTAACGAAATGCAAAGTTTATATTTTTATATTGCACACAGTGCTACCTTAATAAAGTGAAACCCTGAAGCCGAGGTAGTTGCCGTAATCGGTCGTAGATCTGCAGTCACGTCTTACTGCTGGATAGTAGTAGCTATCGCTGCCACTGCCGTTATAATAGCCACCTCGACTAGCACAAGGACTGCTTGAATTAGAAGTATATTCAAGTGTACACTCCCATACATTTCCTGCTATATCATATATTCCTTGTTTACTAAATGTTTCACTTGCTCCTGTTGATAATAATATGCTTGATATGTTTGAATTCGAAGTCTTTTTTCCATATGCTCCCTTTGTCCAGTTTTGACCATTATCTATTGAATATTTCGAATTTGCATTTGTTATATTCCAAAAACTGTCAATGTGATTTCCCCAATTTGTACTATTATTTTTCAAATCTTCTTGTGCAGTTCCTTTTGTCTCAAAATATTTTAATACTAAATCCCATTGCACTCCAAACATTAAACTACTTGTATAATTTCCAGATTCCATATTACTTGC
>CAKPHD010000008.1 GCA_934155625.1 uncultured Clostridia bacterium | reverse complement strand
CTAACAGCAAAAGGAGATACAGCAACAGCAACATATACAGTAAAAAATCAAAGTCAAGATTTATCAGCAGATTTAACTGCAGAAGCAACAAGTTCAAACGAGAAGTACTTTGAGACAATATGTACAGTAGAAAAAACAACATTAAAGGCACAAGAGGAAACAACATTAACAGTAACAATTAAGTTGTTAAAAACACCAATAGATGAAACAAAAGAAGATTTAACATCAAATATAGGAGTAAGTATAACAGCAGAGCCAAAACAACCAGGTGAAGAACAAAATGGAGGAGGAACAACAGTAACAAGTCAAAAACCTAAAACAACAGGAGGAACATATTTGCCAGATGGATTTACACAAGTAGAAGGAACCACATTAGAAAATGGCTTAACAATACAAGATAGTAAAGGAAATCAATATGTGTGGGTAGAAGTGCCAAAAACATCAGAAGTATATCCAACAGCAGGGTTAAACATAACTGAATTCACAACAGATGAATATATAAAAATAGAAACAGATTTACACACATATACAAATGATTATAGAAATGGAACAAGTTACAAAGATGAATATTATTCAGATGCAGCAACAGGATTAACAAGTGCACAATATACAGCATTAAAACAGAAAATGTTAAAAAGTGTATATCAAAATGGAGGATTTTATGTAGGAAAATATGAAACAGGAATAGAAAATGCGCCAAAAACAGAAGGAGATGAAAATACAGCACCAACAGAAATACCAGTAATAAAGCAAAATGCATATCCATATAATAATGTAACATGTAACCAAGCCCAAACATTAGCAAGTAATATGGAATCTGGAAATTATACAAGTAGTTTAATGTTTGGAGTGCAATGGGATTTAGTATTAAAATATTTAGAAACAAAAGGAACAACACAAGCAGATTTAAAAACAAATAGTACAAATTGGGGAAATTACAGTAATAATTTATGGAATATAACAAATGCAAATTCGAAATATGCTATAATGGATACTAATACTTACGAATTAGGAAATTGGACAAGTGGAGCATACGGAAAGAAAGATTCAGAAAATGCTATATTATTATCAACAGGAGCAAGTGAAGAATTTAGTAAACAAGGAATATATGATTTGGCAGGAAACGTATGGGAATGGACACTAGAAAAAACCTCTGATTCAAGCAATCCTTGTGCCCCTCGAGGGGGCTATTCTAGCAACGGTGGCAGTAATTTTCCAGCAGCCTACCGTGCTCTCAGCACTACGACCGGTTTCAGCAGCGACCTCTGCTTCAGAGTTTCACTTTTTTAGGGTAGCCCTGAGTCCTGTCCAGCGATAAACTAAAATGAGCTCAAACAAAGAATTAAATATAAAAATCAGAATGAGAGGAAGACGGGTCGCACATGATGCGAAGCAACAAGTGTGAGTCGTCTCCTCACCGGACTAGTCCTCACTTAAGTGAACCCAAATTATTAGACAAAAAAGTTTAATAAGGAGGGTTCATTTTATATGTCAAAATATTCAAAAGAATTTAAATTAAAAGTAAGCGATAGATGAAGTAAAATTTGAATTTATAATAAAAAAACAAATCAATAGCTTATTTTGATATGGAATTATCAAATAAAAGCATTATTAGAGTTAAAGCTTACAATTTTAGAGCAGATTATATTTATAGAAATTATAAAATAAATCAATTTATAGTAATAAAAGGAAAGATAAGAGGAGATGGAACGGTAGAAATGTAAAGACTTAGACAAGTAATATGTCTAGGTATAGCAAAAATAAAATTGAAAATCATTGCAATTTAACAAGGGGTATAGTAAAATGTAATTGTAACAAATATAAAGAGTACAATCTAGTATAAAGATAAAGAAAAGAGGTAGTGAAAATGAGAAAATTACCAAACGGAATAAGTAATTATGAAGAAATAGTTGCAGAAAATAGAATATACGTAGACAAAACAATGTATATAGAGAAAATGGAAGATTTAGCAGATAAAACAATAATGTTTTTGCGACCAAGAAAATTTGGAAAGACATTATTTACAAGCACATTAGAGTGTTATTATGATAAAAATAAAGCAGATAAATTTGAAGAACTATTTGGAAAAACATATATAGGAAAAAATCCTACACCAAATAAAAATAGATATAGCATATTAAGATTTAATTTTTCTGGAATAAGTACAAACACAGTAGAAGAGACAATAAAGGGATTTAGAGAAAAAGTGGATTTAGGAATAAACAGATTTGTAACAGATTATGAGCTAGAGTTTTACAATAACCCAGAACAAAGTACAGAGGGAATATTAGGAAGTATATTTGAAGCATTTAGAACACAAAGAAGAAATGAAAAGATATATGTAATAATAGATGAATATGATCATTTTGCAAATGAATTATTAGGTTTTAAGACAGATGAATTTAAAGAACTAGTTGCAAAGAATGGAAAAATAAGAAAATGGTATGAAATCTTGAAAGAAGGAACAGAATCGGTAGTAGACAGAATATTTATTACAGGAGTTGCACCAATAACATTAGATAGTACAACAAGTGGGTTTAATATAGCAAGAGATATAACAAAAAATATAATGTTTAATGATATGCTAGGATTTAGTAAAGAAGATGTAAAATATTTAATGACGGAAATAGACATATCAGAAGAAAAACAAGAAGAGTTATTGCCAATAATAAAAGAAAATTATGATGGATACATATTTTCTGATATGATAAAAGATGAGTATGAAAAATATAAAATATATAACTCAAATATGACATTATATTTTTTAAATGCGTATAAAGAACAACAAGAAGTACCAGAAGAATTAGTAGATATAAATATATTAAGTGATTATGGAAAAATAGAAGCATTCATGGATTTATGCCAAAATATGAACAAAATAGAATTATTAGAAAAGATAGTAGCAGAAGAACCAGTAGAAAGCGAATTAACAGAAAAGTTTAATGCAGAAATAAGTTTTGGAGAAAAAGAGTTAATTTCATTATTATTTTATTTGGGGTATTTAACAATAAAAGAAAATGAATTTGGAACACTAAAATTTGTAACACCAAATGAAGTGATAAGAAAAGTATATAGTGATTATTTTTTAGAATATATAAAAAGAAAAGCCGGAATGAAAGAGGAAATATTAAACCAAAAACAATAACCATGAAAATTTTGAAAAATATCTTGACAAAAAATAAAAAATGCAGTATCATACTAACTGTTAAATATAAAGGCGGCTAATAAGTCGCTCTTTATCGTATATACCATACAAAACAATGGTTCAACCGGAGTTTAGCTAGAAAGGAATGTGATTAACATGGAAGAAAAAGAGGTTATATTAACACAAGAAGGATATGACAAATTAGAAAAAGAATTAGAAAGACTAAGAACAGAAACAAGATCAGAAATAGCTGAAAGAATAAAAGTAGCATTAGGATTTGGAGACCTATCAGAAAACTCAGAATATGATGAAGCCAAAAATGCACAAGCAGAAAATGAAGCAAAAATTGCAGAATTAGAAAATAAAATAAGATATGCGAAAATCATAGATGAAAGCGAAATAGATACAAAAACAGTACAAATAGGAAATACAGTAACATTATATGATGTTGAATTTGATGAAGAGGTAGAATACACTATAGTAGGTTCAACAGAAGTAAATTTAGCTGAAAATAAAATATCAAACGAATCCCCAATAGGAAAGGCACTTTTAGGAGCTAAAAAGGGAGCAACAGTAGAAGTTCAAGCACCTGCTGGAGTAATAAAATATGAAATAAGAAAAATAAAAAAATAAAATGAAGAAATGTCAAAAATTTGTTTGACATTTCTTTTTTGGTATGATATTATTATTGCATAGAAAAAAGGAGAAGTGATGTAAATGGGAACTAGAGCTGAAACTACTAGAAAGGAAAAAGCAATACTAAAATTCATAGAAGAACAAGTAATAGAAAATGGATATCCACCATCAGTAAGAGAAATAGGAAAAGCAATCGGATTAAGTTCAACAGCAACGGTACATGCATATTTAGCGAAATTAGAAAAGCAAGGATTTATAAAAAAAGAAGACAAAAAAGGAAGAACATTAAAAGTAATAAAAGGAACAGATGGACAACCATTAAAAATGGAAAGCAAGAATTTCTATGCACAAAGAGAAATGGTAGATGTACCAGTAATAGGAAAAATAACAGCAGGGCAACCAATATTAGCAGTAGAAAATGTAACAGATACATTTCCTATTCCAATAGACTTTGTTGGAAACAGTGAAAGCTTTATGCTAACAGTAAGAGGAGAAAGCATGATAGAAGCTGGAATCTTAGATGGAGACTACATATTAGTAAAAAAACAAAGCAATGCTAGTAATGGAGAAATAGTTGTAGCATTAATAGAAGATGAAGCAACAGTAAAAACATTTTATAAAGAAAATGGACATATTCGTCTACAACCAGAAAATCACACAATGGACCCAATAATAGTGCCAGACTGCAAAATCCTTGGAAAAGTTGCAGGAGTATTTAGAAAAATGTAATTAATAAATTTTGACAAAATAGCAAGAATAATCTTGCTATTTTTTGTCTAATATAATATAATAAAACAAAAAATAAGGAGAAAAACAAATGAAAGCACTAAATAATAAAAATGGTAAAATGGTAAAAAGAATGCTAATATTATTAGCGGTATTATTTGTAATAGTATTTATATTAATAAAGGCAGAAGACCTTATAAAAGAGCAATCAAACGACAAAGTAAGTCTGGTAATAAACAATACAAATGTAACAGAAAGACTAAAAAATGAACTAAAAATAGAAGATGGAATCATATATGTATCAATGGATGACATGAAAAACTTCTTTGACAAATATATATATGTTGAAGACGAAACAAACGAAGTAATAACAACATATGATGACAAAATTGCAAGTATTGGATTTGAATCAAATAAATTAACATTAAATGGTTCAACCAAAAAGACAGGCGCACATGCAATAAAAGAAAATGATACTACTTATCTGCCAATTAGTGAAATGAAAGATGTATATGACATAGAAATAAATAATATATCAGAAACAAAAGTAATTACAATAGATTCAACAGATAGAGAACAAGTAAAAGCTCAAACTAAAGCAGATATATCTGTAAAATCAAAAAAAGAAGGATTTTCTAAAACTGTAGATAAATTAGAAAAAGGCGAAAGTGTAATAGTAGTAAAAAATAATAATGAAGTATCTGAAAAAGGATGGACAAAAATAAGAACACAAAGAGGAAAAGTAGGATATGTAAAAACAAGCAAATTAGAAGATATAACAACAACGAGAGAAGCAAAAGAAAAAACAAAACAAATTGATGGAAAAGTAGATATGTTCTGGGATTATTATTCACAATATGTAAAAGCACCAGACAGAACAGGACAAGTAATAGAAGGAGTAAATGTAGTATCACCATCATTCTTTTACTTAGAAAAAGAAACAGGAGCACTAAAAGATAATGTAGGAGATGCAGGAATAGCATATATAAATTGGGCACACTCAAATGGATACAAAGTGTGGGCAATGTTATCAAATGCAGAAGCAGGAATAAAAGTATCATCAACAATATTAAACAGTTATACAAAAAGACAACAATTAATACAAAGCATAGTAGAAAAATGTGCACAATATGATATAGATGGAATCAATGTAGACTTTGAAAATATGTATGAAGCAGACAAAGATAAATATTCAAGATTTATAATTGAACTAACACCACGAATGGAAGAAATGGGAATAGTAACATCAGTAGATGTTACAGCACCAGATGGAGATCCAAATTGGTCATTATGTTTTGATAGAAATGTAATAGGTGATGTAGCTGATTATTTAGTATTTATGGGATATGATCAATATGGTACTTCAAGTAGCAAGCCAGGAACAACAGCTGGGCTAAATTGGGTAGAAACAAGCTTAAAGAAAATAATTGATTATGACGAAGTAGATACAGATAAAATTATCTTAGGGATGCCATTATATACAAGACAATGGACAATTGCTCAAGATGGAACTATTAAAGATAGAAGTACAGTTTCAATGATGAATATAAAAATTCCTAATAATGTTGAAAAACAATGGGATGATACATTAAAACAGTATTATATTGAATATGCATCAGGAAAAAATACTATAAAAATGTGGATTGAAGATGGAACTTCAATAAAAGAAAAGGTTTCACTTGTTACTAAATATAATTTAGGTGGTGCTTCTTGCTGGAAGAAGGATATGGAGAC
The DNA here is from genome assembly GCA_934155625.1 of uncultured Clostridia bacterium. GTDB lineage: Bacteria > Bacillota > Clostridia > TANB77 > CAG-508 > CAG-269. The sequence goes on along the minus strand of CAKPHD010000008.1, from coordinate 39,209 downwards.
ATCTAATATTTGGTCTATAATTAAAACAGAACTTGCTAATACAAGCGCAGAGAATTAAATTAAGAATGTACGAGGGGAGAATTATTTGGTTGGCTTAACCAAATAATTTTCCCACTATTTTTTTATTAATTTATATTGACATTAACATAAAAATACTATATAATCAAACAAAAGTTCTCAAATACAAGGAGGAATTATGAAAGAATTAAATGTTTTAGATACAAAAATTTCATATTATAATACAAATAATGAAGATTATATTTCATTAACTGACATGCTTAAATCAAAAGATGGAGATTTTTTTATTTCTGATTGGTTAAGAAATAGAAATACAATAGAATTTTTAGGAATCTGGGAAGAATTACATAACCCAACTTTTAATTATGGCGAATTCGCCATAATTAAAAGTCAGGCTGGATTAAATAGTTATAAAATAAGTGTTAAAGAATGGGTTAATAAAACCAATAGCATAGGATTGGTTGCAAAGGCAGGCAGGTATGGAGGAACTTATGCTCATAAGGATATTGCTTTCGAATTTGGAATGTGGATAAGTCCGAAGTTTAAATTGCTTTTGATAAAGGAATTTGAAAGACTAAAAGCAGAGGAACAAAAAAAATTAGGGTGGGATGCTAAAAGAGAATTATCAAAAATAAATTATAAAATACATACGGATGCTATAAAGAAAAATTTAATTCCCAAACAACTTACAAAATATGAAACGAGTATAGTATATGCAGAAGAGGCAGATGTTTTGAATATGGCATTATTTGGAATGACAGCAAAACAATGGAGAGATGAAAATGCAGAGAAGGAAGGTAATATAAGAGATTATGCGAATATTAATGAGTTAATTTGTTTAGCTAACTTGGAGAATATAAATTCAGTATATATAAATGAAGGAGTAAAACAATCTGAAAGACTTATTAAATTGAATGAGATTGCTATTTCTCAAATGAAAATACTAACAGAAACAAATAAAAAACTACTAAAATAATATACATATGTAGTATAAATTTAGAATTAAGCGCATAAACATCAATAGAGGTGGAATTAATGAGAACATATTATTTAGAGAAAATGGATAAGCCTAAATTTTCAATACGAAAATATAAAATTGAGCAAGACAATTTTAGAGTTTATGCAGATTTAAATAAAGAAAAAAATGTATCAAAAATGATTAAGGCTTTGATAAAAAATGATATAAAAAATGTAGTATTAAGCAAAGAATTAACAGAAAATAGAAATTTCATAAATGCATTAAATGCTAATAATATCAAAATATTTAATGGTAGATGGTTAGAAAAATATTTAACATTTGAAATTTTAGAATATGTAATAAATCAAAAAGCAATAAAAAAAGAAGAAACAGAAATTGCAATAACCACAAATGAAATAACAGATTTAACTATAGAAACAATAAAAATACTGGCTAAACAATATAAAAGGCTAACAGTAGTAACGAACCATATAGAAAAGTTAAGAAGAACTGAAAAAGAATTATATGATAACAATGGAATTTTAATAGTTGTTGCAAATAATGTAAAAAAGAGTTTAGTAAAAACTCCAATAATATTAAATTTAGATTTTAATATGCAAGTACTTAATAAATATAAAATAAATGAAAATGCGATAATTATAAATGTTGAAGGAGATATGAAAATAAGGTCCAAAAGATTTTCTGGAATAAACATAAATGATTATGAAATAGAAGTTGGAAGAGAAGAAATTATTTGGAGAGAAAATATGAGAGAATTTAAAAATAAAGATTTATTAGAATCTGTACTATATATAAGAGACACATTTAGCAATATTAGAAGAAAAATAATGAAAAACAAAGTTTCCATAAAAGAAGTTTATGGAGAAAATGGAAAAATCGAAAGATTTTCTTAAAAAGCTTTCCTTTTTTTATTAATTGTATTATAATATTGTCAGATTATTTAAGGGGAAAGCCTTGAGAAAGGAAAGTATTAAATATGGGGAATAAAAGAAAAAGAAATAGTAGTGCAGAAAAAAGTATAGCAATAAGAAAAAATAAAAACACCAAAAGAGGCAATAAAAATGCAAGAGCAAATAAAAGAGACACAAAAATGAAATTAAAATATAAACATCCTAAACTAGCATTAGCACTAAAAATTATATTAATAGTACTAATAATAGCAATTGTTATTGGGGCTGGAGTAGGAATTGGACTGATTTTCGGACTTGGAAAAGATGATTTTTCAATTGATATGTCAGACTTAATAATGAAAGAAAATTCAACAATAGTAGATACTGATGGAAATGTTTTAGCAGAGTTAAATGGTGACGAAAGCAGAAAAATAATTTCATTAGAAGAAATGTCTCCATATTTACCAAAAGCATATATAGCAATAGAAGATGAACGATTTGAACAACATCATGGAGTTGATATTAAAAGAACAGGAGCAGCAGTACTTTCATTTGTAACACATGGAGGAAAATCAACAGCAGGTGGAGGAAGTACAATAACACAACAAGTTGTAAAAAATGTAACACAAGAAAAAGCATCTAGTGGAGCAGCAGGTGTTGTAAGAAAATTAAAAGAATGGTCAAAAGCATACCAAATAGAAAAAATTATGTCAAAAGACCAAATAATAGAAGTATATTTAAACTTAATATACATAGGAAATGGTGGAAGTGAAAAGCATGGTGTTGAAATTGGTTCAGAATACTATTTTAATAAATCAGCTAAAGATTTAAGCATAGCACAATGTGCGTTTCTAGCTGGTATAAACCATTCGCCTAATGCATATAATCCTTATTCAGGAAATGATGTTACAGAGAAGATTTCAAAAAGAACGAAAACAGTATTATCACAAATGAAAAAGTTCAATTATATAACACAGGAAGAATATGATAATGCAATTGCAGAAGTAGACGCAGGTTTCAAATTTGAAAATGGAGTTAAAGGAAATGTATATTCATCACATACAGATGCATTAATATCACAATTAACTCAACAAATAATGGATGAAAAACAAATTTCTAAAGATGCAGCAGAAACGTATTTACAAACTAGTGGATTAAAAATATATTCTACACAAGTATCATCAATACAAAGTATAATGGAAGCAGAAGCTAATAAGAGTAAATATAAATTAGAGTTAAAAGAAAAAGGTAAAGTAGTAAAAGATGCAAATGGAAATGCAATTTTAGCACAAGGGGCAGCAGTAGTTATTGAACCATCAACAGGAAAGGTTGTAGGTGCTGTAGGACAATTAAGAGAAAAAACAACTTCAAGAGGATTAAACAGAATTAATTCTTTAAGACAAACTGGTTCTTCAATAAAACCATTAGCAGATGTATTACCAGCTGTTGAAGAAGGATTGGTAACACCAGCAACAATATATGCAGATTTAAAAACTACATTTGGAAAAGATTATGAGCCAGAAAACTATAATGGATTTACTGGATTAAGAACAGTAAGAACAGCAGTAACAACATCTCAAAATATACCATTCTTAAAGATTATGGCAGAATTAACACCACAAAAGTCAATTGAGTATATGGAAAAAATGGGGATTTCATCTTTAGTAAAAGCAAGTGAGAACTCAAAGAATAATGATGAAAACTTATCATTAGCAATAGGAGGAATGACATATGGTGTAAGCCCATTAGAAATGGCAGCAGCATATGCTACAGTTGCAAATGATGGAAACTATATACAGCCAACATTTTATAGCAAAGTGGAAGATTCTGATGGAAAAGTAGTACTAGAACCAAAACAAAAGACTGAAAAAGTATGTTCAGCAGAAACAGCATATATTATTAAAAGCTTGATGCAATCAGTTGTAAATGGTGCAGATGGTTATGCAGGAACAGCTAAGTATTGTGCTATAAATGGAATTGATGTAGCTGCAAAAACAGGTACAACAAACTCATCAAAAGATAGATGGTTATGTGGATTTACAAATTATTATGCTTGTGCCGCATGGTATGGATTTGATGATCCTCAAAGAATAAATTATTCAGGAACTAACCCAGCAGGATTACTGTTCTCAGGAATAATGTCAGAAATTCATAAAGGATTAGATAATTCAACATTTGAAGTACCAGAAAAAATAGTGCATGAAAAAGTATGTAGAACAAGTGGATTGCTTGCAACTAGTAAATGTTCAAATACATATGATGAAATATTTATAGAAGGGCATTTACCAGAAGATTGTGATGCACATAAGAGTCAATATACAATTTGTACAGAATCAGGAAAATTAGCAACAAAATATTGCCCATCTCAAGATAGAAGGTCATCAAATTATGTTGTACCAAAAGAAAGATTAGGATTATGGACTACACCAGGAATAAGTTCAACTATGGGAAGTTCACCAACAGAATATTGTACAATTCATACAAAACCAACTGAAGAAACAAAACCTGCAGAAAATACAAATACAACAGAAAATAACACAAATACATCACCAACTACGAGTCCAGATACAAGCGGTGGAGATTCAGGTAATGCGGATTCTGGAAGTACAAAACCAGATAACAGTAAACCAAGTACTGATACAGGTGGAGACCCAGGAAATAATACAGGTGATAATAAGCCAGATACAGGCGGAGATTCAACAGAAAACAATGAATAAAAGATAATATGAAACACAGGAAAAAAATTAATTTCCTGTGTTTCGTAATAAAAGTAAAGGAGAGAATTATATGGATATATATTTTTACAACACTTTAACAAAAAAGAAGGAATTATTTAAAACAATAGAACCTCAAAAAGTAAAAATGTATTCTTGTGGACCAACAGTATACAAAGATGCAACAATAGGAAATATGAGGACAAATTTATTTCAAGATACATTAAGACGTGTATTGGAATATAATGGATATGATGTAAAACAAGTAATGAATATAACAGATGTTGGTCACCTTGTTTCAGATGGAGATGAAGGCGAAGACAAAATGTTAAAATCAGCAAGAGAAGAACACAAAACCCCAATGGAAATAGCAGAACATTATACAAAACTATTTTTTAAAGATCTAGAAAGATTGAATGTAGAAACTCCTGAAGTAATATGTAAAGCTACAGACCATATAAAAGAAATGCTAGAAATGGTACAAAAAATCATGGAAAGAGGATATGCATATGAAACATCAACAGCAATTTATTTTGATGTATCAAAATTAGACGAATATGGAATATTATCAGGAATTAAGTTAGATGAACAAAAATCAGGTGCAAGAGTAGAAGTAGATCCAGAAAAGAAAAATCCATATGATTTTGCACTTTGGATAAAAGCACCAGAAAATCATTTAATGAAATGGGATAGCCCTTGGGGACCAAGTTATCCAGGATGGCATATAGAATGTTCAGCAATGAGCACAAAATATTTAGGAGAGGAATTTGACATACATACAGGTGGAATTGATTTGATTCCAACACATCACGAAAATGAAATTGCACAAAACAAAGGTGCATGTGGCAAAATACCAGCACATTATTGGATGCATGGAGAATATTTACTCATAAATGGTGGAAAGATGTCAAAAAGTTTAGGTAATGTTTATTTATTAGATGATATTATAAATAGAGGATATGACCCACTAGTATACAGATTATTTAATTTTTCTTGTCATTATAAAGGAAAATTAAACTTTACATGGGAAGGAATTGAATCTGCAAGTGTTGCATTGAACAGATTACGTGAAGGATATCAAAAACATTTAGCAGGAAATGCTGATGTTTCTGACGATGTTATAGCAGAAATTGAAAACAAATTCCATCAAGCTATAAATGATGACTTAAATATGCCACTTGCAATGAGTGCTGTATGGGAAGCTGTAAAATATCAAGATAAATCACCTAAAATGGCTAAATTATTAGAGAAGTTTGATACTGTTTTAGGATTAAAAATTACAGAGAAAAAAGAAGAGGAAATACCACAAGAAATTTTAGATTTAGTTGAGCAACGTAAAATTGCAAGACAAGATAAAAATTGGGCTGAGTCTGATAGATTAAGAGATTTAATTACTGAAAAAGGATATAGTGTTAAAGATACTAAAGATGGTGTTGAAGTTTCAAAATTGTAAAAGGAGATGGAATAATGATAGATTTTAAAAGCATAATAGCAAAAGCAATAGCAAAAGTAGTAAACATTGATGAAGCAGAAATAAAAAAATCAATAGAAAAACCAAAAGGAACAGAAAATGGAGATTATGCATTTCCATGTTTTAGATTAGCTAAAGAATTACATAAAGCTCCACCAATGATTGCTAATGATATAAAAGAAAATATCCAAGTTGATGAAAAACAAATAACAAAAATTGAAGTTGCAGGTGGATATTTAAACTTTTTTATCAGTAAAGAAATATTAGTTAAAGAAGTATTAAATGAAATGGCTAAAAGTGATGAATATGGAAAATCAGTAGTTGGAAGTGGAAAAAATATAGTAATAGATTATTCTGCACCAAACATAGCTAAACCTTTCCATATTGGACATTTACGTTCAACAGTAATTGGTGCAGCTTTATATAAAATCTACAAATATTTAGGATATAATGTAACTGGAATAAATCATTTAGGAGATTATGGAACACAATTTGGAAAATTGATTGAAGGATATAAATTATGGGGAAACGAATACAATATTGAAGAAAATCCAATAGATGAATTAACTAAAATTTATATAAGAATAAATCAAGCTTGCAAAGAAGATGAACAAGTTTTAGAAAATTGTAGAAATAATTTCAAAAAGCTTGAAGATGGAGACAAATACTGTGTTGAAATCTGGCAAAAATTTAGAGAGTTAAGTTTAAAAGAATTTCAAAAAGTATATGATTTATTAGGTAGCCAATTTGATTCTTGGAATGGAGAGGCATTTTATTCAGACAAGATGGCTGAAATTATAGATATTTTAGAAAAGAGTGGAAAGTTAATAGAATCAGAAGGTGCAAGAATTGTAGACTTAGAAGATAAAGGAATAAATACACCTTGCATTATAGAAAAAAGCAATGGTTCTTCAACATATGCAACAAGAGATTTAGCTGCAATCATGTATAGGGCTCGTACATATGATTTTGATAAAGCATTATATGTAACTTCATATGAACAAGTGCTACATTTTAAACAAGTATTTGAAGTTGCTAAGTTACTTGGCTTAGATGAAAAATATACTAATGGGTTAGAACATGTTGCTTTTGGAATGGTGTTATTACCAACAGGAAAAATGTCAACAAGAGAGGGAACAAGTGTAAAATTAAGTGAATTATTAAATGAATCTATTTCAAGAGCAAAAGCTATAATTGAAGAAAAAAATCCAGATTTAGAAAACAAAGATGAAGTTGCTAAAAAAGTTGGAGTAGGTGCAGTAATATTTAATGATTTAGCAAATAGCAGAGTTAAAGATGAAATATTTGATTGGGATACAATTTTAAATTTCCAAGGAGAGACTGGACCATATATTCAATATACTTATGTACGTACAAAAAGCGTTATTGAAAAGGCTGGAGGAGTTCCTGAAATTTCATCAGTTAATACAGAGTTGTTACAAGATGAATATTCAATTAGATTGGCAAAATTAATTTATGGATTTGAAGATGTTTTGGTACAAGTTACAGATAAGAATGAACCATCAATTTTATCAAGATATTTAATTGATGTTGCTAAAGCTTATAGTAATTTCTATAATGAAAATAAAATTATTAATGATGATAAGGAGCTTCAAGATGCTCGTGTATATTTAACTTATTCTGTTGGAAGAATATTGAAAATGGGTGCAGAGTTACTTGGAATTGAAATGCCAGATAAAATGTAAGAAAACTGTCAAAAGGGAATCGACCTTTTGACAGTTTTTTAAGATTATAATGAAATACTACTTTCTAAAGCAACTTTAATCATATTATTAAGACCAGTTTGTCTTTCTTCAGGTGTTGCAACTTCTTTAATGTATTTTGAATCAACAACACTCATAAGGCAAGCAGCCTTTTTATTCAAAACTTTTGCTACATAAAATAAAGCAAAAGCTTCCATTTCAGCACTGACAGGATTAAATCCTTCTGGAACTCTAGCTAAGAATTGATTTACATCTGTCATATAAACATCAAAACAATCAGTACAAACAGTATTACCTTTTAAAATATTTATACCTAATTTATTTGCAGAATCAATTATAACAGAATTTAATTCATCATTACTACTTACTATATGGCAATCTTCATTATTTAAAGTTAAAGCGAAATTTCCTTCAGAAAATGTATTTTCTGCAAGAACTATATCAAATAATTTTAATTCGGGTTTATATGAGCCACAAGAGCCTATACGAATAATATTTTCAACATCATAAAATTTATATAATTCATATGAATAAATTCCCATACTTGGCATTCCCATACCAGAAGCCATTATAGTGATTTCCTTTCCTTTATATTTTCCTGTATAAGCATAGATTCCTCTAACTGAATTTACTAATTTTATATCTGTCATAAAATTTTCTGCAATATATTTTGCGCGAAGCGGGTCACCTGGCATTATAACTGTTTTAGCAATATCGCCTAAGTTTGCTTCGTTATGTGGTGTAGACATATTAATTCCTCCTTATTTTAAATTTAATTGGATTATATCAATAAAAAAATACAATTTCAACAATTCACACAAAAAACACAAATCAGGAATACTTTCATAACAAAATACATATAAACTATCGTTAGTAAATTACCAAGCAAATTATGGAAGGAGTTTGGAGTATGAGGGAAAATGAATTAACAATAATTGAAAATTTCTTAGAAAATAAGGAGGAAAAATTAGACGTTAAAGAAGAACCATTTGACAAGCTCATGTTTTTTTATCAATCAGCATTAAAACAACTGGAACTACAAATGAATATAATTAAAAATGAATTTAAAGTAATGTATAATTATGATTTAATAGACCACATAGATACAAGAATAAAGGAACCTAAAAGCATTGTAAAGAAAATGGAAAAGAAAAAATATGAAAAAACATATTTGAATTTAATCGAAAAAATAAATGATATTGCTGGAATGCGAATAGTATGCACATTAAAAGATGACATATTTTTTATAAAAGATTTAGTTAAACAAATTCCAGATATTCATATATTAAAAGAAAAGGATTATGTTACAAATCCTAAGCCAAGTGGATATTCAAGTTATCATATGATTGTTGAGGTTCCAGTAAAATTATCTCAAAAAACTATATATGTTAAATGTGAAATACAAATAAGAACTCTTGCAATGGATTTCTGGGCAAGTTTTGAACATAAGGTAAAATATAAAACAGAGCAAGAGGTTAACAAGAAAACTTCAAAAGAATTAGTTAATTGTGCCAAAATGATTAGTAAGTTTGATGAAAAAATGATTTCGCTTAAAAATATATAATAAGATAATTGTTTTTATTGATTTTATAGAAAGACTTATAAATATAAGCTATTCATTACATTACTCGGCTTATTACGAAATTTAAGAACTTCTAATTTGTTTTATGGGTCCTTTCCACTATCGTGAACTCTTACCATAAAACTACATAAGAATTTCTAAAATTTCTCCATGCACATTCGTAATTTCATTCAAAGCTTATATTTATAAGTCTTATATTGTTAAATACAAATTATAAAAATTTTAGAAAATTAATAATATATTGTTTTGTAATACCGCGTAAGCGACCAAATGAGCGTAGCGAATGCGAGATGGAGCAATCTACATACTATTATTTTTAATATGAAGATTGCGACACCAAGGTATTAAGAAACAATATATTATTAATTTCTAAGAATATTATTCTATAAGCTATGAATTGTAATTATTGTCACAATAATTTTTAAATAATTATGTGAAAGCCCTTGACAGTTGACAATAATAATTATAAAATATAATAGGTTGAAAAAATATATGAAAAAATTAAAGAAAGAAAAGATATATTTATTCGAACATTGAAAATTAAATAAGAAAGAGGTGTATGATTATGAATACTTTAATCATAGTAGCCGCTGTCTTAATCTCATTAGCAATAGGAATACCAGTAGGAATGGTAATAAGAAAGAAGATTGCTGAATCTAAAATAGAAGGTGCAGAACAAGAAGCAAAAAGATTAGTAGATCTAGCAAAAATAGAAGCAGAAAATTTGAAAAAAGAAGAAATCATCAAAGCAAAAGAAGAAATTATGAATGCTAGAAACGAATTAGATCAAGAGATTAAAGAAAGAAGAGGCGAAGTTCAAAAACAAGAAAGTAGAATTATTCAAAAAGAAGAAAATTTAGAAAAACGTTCAGAAAATTTCGAAAAGAAAGAAAGAGATTTAGAAAGAGAAGAACGCGAACTAAAGGAAAAGGAAAAAGAAATTGAGAACTTAAAAGTTGAACAATTAGAAGTACTTCAAAAAGTTGCTAATTTAACAAAAGAAGAAGCTAAGAAACAATTATTAAGCTCAGTAGAACAAGAAATAACAGCTGAAAAAGCAGCCTTGGTTAGAGAGCTTGAGCAAAAAGCCAAAGAAGAAGCAAAGAAAAATGCAAAAGAAACAATAAGTTATGCAATTCAAAAATGTGCAGCAGACCACTCTGCAGAAACTACAGTCTCAATAGTGCCACTTCCATCAGATGACATAAAAGGAAGAATTATTGGTAGAGAAGGTAGAAACATAAGAGCGCTAGAAACACTTACAGGAATAGATTTAATAATAGATGATACACCAGAAGCAGTAATACTATCAGGTTTTGATCCATTAAGAAGAGAAGTTGCTAGAATTGCTCTTGAAAAATTAATTGATGATGGAAGAATTCATCCAGCAAAAATAGAAGAAATGGTAGAAAAAGCTAAAGAAGAATTAATGGAAACTATCAAATCAGAAGGAGAAAGAGCAACATTAGAAACTGGAGTAATTGGTTTAAATCCAGAACTTGTTAAATTAATAGGAAAATTAAAATACAGAACAAGTTATGGACAAAATGTATTAAACCACTCAATAGAAGTTTCAAATTTAGCAAGAATAATGGCAGAAGAACTTGGATTAGATGCAAAACTTGCACGTAGAGCAGGATTATTACATGATATTGGAAAAGCTTTAGACCATGATATGGAAGGAACACATGTACAAATAGGTGTGGACATATTAAAGAAATTTAAAGAAAATCCATTAGTAATAAATGCAGTAGAAGCTCATCATGGTGATGTTGAACCACAAACATTAGAGGCTGTATTAGTACAAGCTGCTGATGCAATATCTGCATCAAGACCAGGAGCAAGAAGAGAAACACTAGAAGCATACATAAAGAGATTAGAAAATCTTGAATCAATAGCGGACTCATTTGATGGTGTTGAAAAATCATTTGCAATTCAAGCAGGACGTGAAGTTAGAATAATAGTAAAACCAGACAAAATTTCAGATGACAAAATGACACTATTAGCTAGAGACGTATCTAAGAGAATTGAAGATGAAATGGATTATCCAGGTCAAATAAAAGTAAATATTATTAGAGAAACTAGAGTAGTAGATTATGCAAAATAAAAATTAGTCAATAGGGTATTATTAACCTTATTGGCTATTTTTTTATTTTATAAAAAAGCATAATTCGATTGACAAATAAAAACAAATGTTTTATAATTGACTTGGTGATATTATGGAAAGACAAATATTACATGTTGATGTAAACAATGCTTTTTTAAGCTGGACTGCAGTAGAGATGTTAAAACAAGGAAGTACAACAGATATAAGAGAAATTCCATCAGTAATTGGTGGAGATGAAAACAGAAGGTCAGGAATAGTGTTGGCCAAAAGTCCTAAAGCCAAGATGTTTGGAATATCAACAGGAGAAACATTATATCAAGCGAGAATAAAATGTCCACAGTTAAAAGTATATCCTGGAAATTATAAGATGTATAAACAATATTCAAATCAGTTATATCAACTATTGTTACAATATACAGATAAAATAGAAAGATTTAGTATAGACGAATGTTTTTTAGACATGACAAATTGTTTAATGGGAAAAAGCTTATTAGAAAAAGCATATGAAATAAATAAAAGAGTAAGAGAAGAATTAGGTTTTACAGTAAATGTTGGGGTAGCACATAACAAATTATTAGCTAAAATGGCATCTGATTTTACTAAACCAGATAGAGTTCATACATTATTTGAGAATGAAATATCAACTAAAATGTGGTGTTTACCTATATCAGACCTACTAATGTTAGGAAGAAAAACAATTCCTAAATTATATAATATGGGAATAAAAACAATAGGTCAATTGGCTCATGCAGATAAACAACTTTTAATAAAAAAGTTTGGAAAACATGGAAAAATGATGTGGGAATATGCTAATGGAATTGATGAATCTGAGGTACAATACAAATTTGAAAAGCCAAAAGGAATTGGAAATTCAACAACTTTGCCAGTTGACTTAAGCGAAATTTCTAAGCTAAAAGAAGTATTATTAGCTTTAACAGAACAAGTAACTTATAGGCTAAGAAAATATGATATGGTAGCTAATGTTGTAAATGTGCAATTAAGAAGTAAAGATTTTGAAGACAAGACACATCAAAGAAAATTGATGTCGCCAACTGCTAGTACCAAAGAAATCTATGCATTAGCAAAGGAATTATTAGAAGAAATGTATAGACAAGGGACTCCTATAAGATTAATAGGAATGAGAGTTGACGGACTTGAAGAAAAGCAAAGTGCACAAATATCTCTATTTGACAATAAAGATAATGAAAAACAAGATAAATTAGATAAAGTTGTTGATAATTTAAAACAAAAATATGGTTATAATAGTATAACAAGAGCAGGAAAATTACATTCAGAAGACAAAATTAAATTAAAGGATATATAACCAAGAAGTTCTAATAATATTAAAAATAGAACTTCTTGGCAAGTGAATGCTATGTCGAAATTTGTCAAAATAATCTTGAGAGAATAAGGATAATTTATTGACATATGGGCAAATAGACTATATAATATTTATGAGGTGAGAAAAATGTTAAAAACAATATCATTAAAAAAATTTATATCTATTCCTAAGTTTAAAACTAAGAATACAAATAATGTTTATGACAAAAATTGGAATATGTATTTTGCAAATGAAGAAAAGAGACAACAATTTTTAAGTAGAATAGCCAGAGCTGAAAAAAATATAAAAGAAGGAAATGTTTATTCTCAAGAGGAGGTTGAAATTTATTTTAAAGAAAAATACGGAATATAAAATTGTATATGAAAAAGAAGCTATTAAAGAACTAGAAAATATATATTTATATATTAAAAATAATTTAATGGAAAAAAATATAGCTAAAAAGACAGTTGGTAACATTATTAGCAAAATTAAAGAAATGGAATACTTTCCATTTGCAAATAGAACTATAAATGTGAGAAACAAAAATAGAAAACTTATAGTCAAAAATTATATCATAATTTATAATGTGAATTTAAAGTCAAAAATAATTAATATCTTACATATTTATAATCAAAAACAATATAGATAATCTAAAACTAGAATTTTTATTCTAGCTTTTTTGTTTTATATAAAAAACTAAATATAAAAATATGATTAAATAATTGAATAAAAGAATAAAATATGATAAAATTCAAATACAAAAGTTGCCAGAAGGTACGAAAATTTTGGCGGCTTCCTAAGGAGGAAAAATGCAAGAAAAAGAAATTATCAAAATAGCTCAAAAAATAGAAAAAGCAAGAGGAAGGCTATATCTAGTGGGCGGAGCAATAAGAGATGATTTGTTAGGAAAGAAAACACATGATGAAGACTATTGTGTAACAGGAATGACAGCAGAAAAGTTCCAAAAAATATTTCCAGAAGCACATATAAAAGGAAAAGCATTTGAAGTGTTTGATATGTATGGAAAAGAATTTGCAATAGCAAGAACAGAATCAAAATACGGATTAGGACATAAAGAATTTGAAATAAATACAAGTCCTAAAATAACAATAGAACAAGATTTAGCAAGAAGAGATATTACAATAAATTCTATTGCAAAAGATGTATTGACAGGAAAAATAATAGACCCATTCAATGGTAGAAAAGATATAGAAAATAAAATTATAAAAGCAACAACTAAAGCATTTAAAGAAGACCCATTAAGAGTATATAGAGTTGCAAGATTTGCAGCACAACTTGGATTTAAAGTAGAAGAGCAAACAATAGAACAAATGAAAGAATTAAAAAAAGAGTTAGATACATTATCAGGAGAAAGAGTATTTGAAGAATTAAAAAAAGCGTTAAATACTCCAAAGCCATCAATATTTTTTGAGATTCTAAAAAAAGCGAATTTATTAGATATATATTTTAAAGAAATAAATGATTTGATAGGTGTAGAGCAACCAATTCAATATCATCCAGAAGGAGATGCATATAACCACACAATGCTAGTGCTAGATAAATCGGCGAAGTTAACTGAAGAATATCAAATAAATAAAAAATTAGAAATTAGATTTTCTGCATTAGTACATGACTTAGGAAAAGGGACTACTCCAAAAGAAGAATACCCACACCATTATGGCCATGAAGAAAGAGGAGTAAAATTAGTAGAACAATTAGGGCATAGAGTAAAAGTACCAAATAACTGGATTAAGTGTGGTAAAACAGCGTGTAGAGAACATATGAGAGGCCGGAATATTTTATAAAATGAAACCAGCAAAAAAAGTAGAATTTTTAGAAAGAGTTAGTAAATCAAGACTTGGACTTGATGGACTTCAAATTGTAGTAATAAGTGATAAAACAAGTGGAGGCAGAAGTTATAAAATAGAAGAGATAGACTTTGAAACATTAGGCAATGAATGCTTAAACAAAATTAATGGAGAATATATTCAAAAAAAGTATGGATTAAAGCCAGGAATACAGTTTGGAAATAAATTACATGAGGAACGTATAAAATATATGAAAAATAGAGTTTTAAAGGAGGAAAATAAATGAAAAAGAAAACAATAATATGGATAATTATAGCAATTGTGGTTATTGCAACGATTATTGGGAGTGTAGCAACATTTTTGCTAACAAGAAAAGTAAATAAGCCAGAGAATGTATGGCAACAATATGTTGCATACATAAATGAGCAAAAATATGATGAAATGTATGATATGATAACAAATGATTCAAAATCCCAAATATCTAAAGACGATTTTGTTAAAAGAAATAAAAATATATATGATGGTATTGATATGACAGATATGCAAGTTCAAATAACATCAGTTGAAAAAGAAAATTCAAATACAAGCAAAATAGCTTATAATCAAACAATGGAAACAGATGCAGGAAAAGTTGAATTTGAAAATACAGTTAGGCTAACAAAAGATAAAGAAAAAGGATATTTAGTAAATTGGAGTTCAAGTCTAATATTTCCTACTTTAGGCAGTAATGACAAAGTAAGAATAAAAACAATTTCTGCAGAGAGAGGTTCTATTGTAGATGAAAATGGGCAGATGTTAGCAGGTTCTGGCTCAGTTTCTTCTGTTGGAATCGTCCCAAAGAAATTAAGTGAAAATAAAGATGCGGATATAGAAAAGATAGCAGAATTATTAGGGATGACTTCAGATTCAATTAATAAAAGTTTATCTGCATTATGGGTAAAAGAAGATTCTTTTGTACCAATTAAAAAAATAGCAATGGATGCCACTGATTTAAAAAATCAATTACTTCAAATACCTGGAGTAAAAATTACAACTGCTAAAGGTAGAACATATCCTTTAGGTGAAGCTGCAGCACAGTTGGTGGGATATGTGCAAACAATAACTGCAGAAGAATTAGAAGCTAATAGAGGAAAAGGATATACATCTACAAGCGTAATTGGTAAAGCAGGATTAGAAAAACAATATGAAGAAAGACTAAAAGGCAAAGACGGTGTAGAAATATACATAGAAGGTGAAGATGGAAAAAGAAAAACAGATATAGCGAAAATTGATGTTCAAAATGGAGAAACAATCAAATTAACAATAGATTCAGCTATTCAAACTCAATTATATAATGAATTAAAAGATAATGAAGGATTTTTTGTAGTTATGCATCCTAAAACAGGAGCTCTTTTAGCACTTGTAAGTACACCATCATATAATCCGAATAGTTTTGCATTAGGAATGGGAACTGATGAATGGAATAATATAAAAAATGATGAAAGAAATCCAATGCTTACAAGATATTTACAAAGCTATTGTCCTGGTTCAACATTTAAGCCTATAACAGGAGCAATAGGACTAACAACAGGTACATTAAGTACAGAAGATACTTTCCAATATAGTGGACTAAGTTGGAAAAAAGATGGCTGGGGGGAATATGATATAACAACACTTACAGCATATGATGGACCTAAAAATTTAAAAAATGCATTAATACATTCAGATAATATTTATTTTGCACAAGCAGCATTACAAATAGGTAAAAAGAATATTACTGATGGATTAGATAAAATTAAATTTAATGAAAACATAGATTTTGGATTAACAACATCAAAATCTCAATATGCAAATAAAATAGATATTCCAAATGAAAAGACATTAGCTGATAGTGGTTATGGTCAAGGAGAAATTTTAGTAAATCCTATACATATGGCTTCAATTTATTCTGCTTTTGCAAATGATGGAAATATGGTAAAACCATATTTAGAAGAAAAAGAAGATAATAAAGTTGAATATTTAGTAGAAAATGCATTTAGTAAAGAAGCGGCAACTATAATAAAAGATGATTTAATACAAGTAGTAGAAAATCCAGAAGGGACAGCAAAAGACATGAAAGTTTCTGGTAGAACAATTGCAGGAAAAACTGGTACAGCTGAATTAAAAGCATCTAAAGATGCTGAGGCTGATGTGCTAGGATGGTTTGATTGTTTTACAACTGATGAGAATGATAATCAATTATTAGTTATAAGCATGGTCGAAAATGGGAGAGATTTAGGAGGAAGTCACTACTTGATTTCAAAGATTAAAACATTATTTTAAATATTAAGATTAGAACCAATGGCGACTATGTCGCCTAGTTCTGGAAAGGAAGCAAAAGATGAAAAATGGATTTAAGGAATATGCAGCAAATGAAAAGAATCCAAAATGGGAAAATATAATAAAAAGAGAAAAAGAAATCTATAAAAGAGAAAATGATATACGTTCAGAATTTGAAAGAGACTATACAAGAATTTTACATTGCAATGCATATAGAAGAATGAAACATAAAACTCAAGTTTTTTTCTCGCCATCTGATGATCATATATGTACTAGAATTGAGCATGTAATGCATGTTGAATCTGTAAGCTATACAATTGCAAAATATCTTGGTTTAAATACAGAGCTAACCAAAGCAATTGCAACAGGACATGACTTAGGACATAGTCCATTTGGACATGAAGGTGAAAGAATATTATCACAGATTTCTGAAAGAGATATTGGAGAAAAGTTTTGGCATGAAAGAAATGGAATGGAATTTGTAGACAAAGTAGAATTACTTGAAGATACAAATAAAAATAAGCAAAACTTAAATTTGACATATGCAGTAAGAGATGGAATAATTTCGCATTGTGGCGAAATAGATGAAAATTGTTTAAAGCCAAGAGCGGAGTATATTGATTTAAATGATTATAAATATCCTAATCAATATTCACCATATACTTGGGAAGGATGTGTAGTAAAAATCTCTGATAAAATTTCATATTTAGGTAGAGACATAGAAGATGCGATATCTTTGGGAATATTGGAAGAAAAATTAAAAGATTTGCATAAAATATTAAAATCTAAAGAAATTATAAATAATACTGTTATAATAAATCATTTGATATGGGATTTATGTCAGAATTCATCACCAGAAAAAGGCTTATGCTTTTCAGATGAAACATTTAACTTATTAAAAGAAATAAAAGATTTTAATTATAAGCATATATATGCTGCAAGAAGATTAAAACCAGCAATTAGATATTTTAGCATTGTATTAAATGAGATTTATTTTACATTAAAAAGTACATATGATGGAAAAAATACTATATATAAAATACGAAAATTAAAGAAGATGTATCCAGAAGTTATAGAGAATTTCCAAGAATGGCTTGAAAATTACTGGAATCAACAAAGAAAAGATGTTAATCAAAATGATATTATTATAAATATGGAGGATGAAAAATCCTTTTCTAAAGCTATTATTTACTATATTTCTGGTATGACTGATAATTTTGCTATTGATACTTATAATAAAATTATTGGGTTTTAGAAAATCGACTAGGAGTCATCCAAGCATTCCTAGTCTTTTTTCGCGCTACTTACTTAAATGTTTTATTATGTAGTAAATTATTATAAGTTTATATTACAAGCTTATAATAAATACTTTTATAAATTAATAATATATTGTTTTTTAATACCTTGGTGTTGCAATCTCCATATTTAAAATACTAGTATGTAGATTGCTCCATATCGCATTCGCTTCGCTCATTTGGTCGCTTACGCGGTATTTTAAAAACAATATATTATTAATTTTATAAAATTCGTATAATACCTGCTGTGAATTGTAACTACAATATAATAATGTATTGCTAAATAACAATAAGAAAAGAATTTAAATATAAACTTTAAATGAAATGACGAATGTGCATGGAGAAATTTTAGAAATTCTTATGTAGTTTTATGGTAAGAGTTCACGATAGTGGAAAGGACCCATAAAACAAATTAGAAGTTCTTAAATTTCGTAATAAGCCGAGGAATGCAATGAAAAGTTTATATTTAAATTCTTTATTATAAAGGGTTAAGAGTTAATAGTATCTTGTAATAAAAAAACATCTTGACAATATACCCTCTAGGGGTGTAAAATAATTCGAGTGGAGGTGAAAGAATGGAATGTGAAAAATGCAAAGGATGTGAAAAAACAACACATCGTTCAGACGAAGAAAAATCAAAAATAATAAAAAGGTTAAATATAATAGAAGGACAAGTAAGAGGAATAAAGCAAATGATAGAAAATGATAGATATTGCAGTGATGTACTAACACAGATGTCAGCAATAAATAAAGCACTAGAAAGTGTTGAAAATTCTATTTTAGAAAGTCATATTTCAAGTTGTGTAGTCCGTGAAATAAAAGAAGGAAATACGGAAATAATACAAGAAGTAATGGAGTTAATTAGGAGATTACGTTAATGAATAAAATTTATATTAAAATTGAAGGAATGGTATGCAATCATTGCTATGAAACAGTAACACAAATAATAAATGTCGACAAGAAATATTTGACAGGTTGCAATAAAGTAATAAATTAAAGGAGGAATTTAAAATGAAAGAAATTAAATTAAAAATAGAAGGAATGCATTGTACAGGATGTTCAAATAGATTAGAAAAGGTATTAAATAATACAGATGGAGTAGAAAAGGCAACAGTTAGTTTTGAAGAAAAGCAGGCAATAATAACATATAATGAAAGTCAAATAGACATTGCGCAAATAAAAGAAACTATTGAAGGTGCTGGATTCAAAGGAGAATAAGTATGAAAAAAGTATTATTAAAAATTGATGGAATGACATGTAGTGCGTGCTCATCAGGACTAGAAAAGTTTTTAAACAAGCAAGATGGAATTGAAACTGCATCAGTCAATTTAATTATGAATAATGCAAGCATTGAATATGATGATTCAAAATTAACATTAGAACAAGTGGAAAAATTTGTAGATAAAGCAGGCTTTACAAGCTTAGGAATTGATAATTTAGAAAAAGAAGAAAAGAAAAAATCAAATGAAAAATATAGATTAATAGGAATTTCAGTAATTTCAATATTAATATTATATATATCAATGTCACATATGGTTGGACTTCTAGTGATACCATTTTTAAATATGATGACACATCCTATAAATTATGCCATAACATTATTGGTATTAACGGTAATAGTATTAGGGATGGGAAGAGATATTTTAAAGAATGGATATAAAAATCTTATTCATAAAACACCTAATATGGATACTTTAGTAATGATAGGAGTTATGGCAAGTTTTATATATAGTGTATATGGAACAATAAGAATTTGTAGTGGAAATGCAATGTATGTAGAAAGCTTATATTATGAATCTGCAGCAATAGTAATCTTTTTTATAAAAATAGGTAAATATGTTGAAAGTAAAAATAAAGACAAAACAAAAGAAGCATTACAACAATTAATGAGTATAACACCAAATCATGCAACTATAATAAGAGACGGAAACGAAGAAACAGTAACACTTGATGAAATACAAAAAGGAGATATTGTTATCTGCAAACCAGGAGAGAAAATTGCAGTAGATGGAGAAGTAATTGAAGGAACAACACATATTAATGAATCATTTATAACAGGTGAAAGTGTTCCAGTAAAAAGAGAAAAAGGCTCAAAAGTAATTGCAGGAAGTATAAATTATGAAGGAACAATAAAATATAAAGCAGAAAAAATAGGCAAAGAGTCAACTGTATCTGAAATTGTCAGATTAGTAGTAGAAACAACAAATACAAAAGCACCAATAGCAAAAGTTGCAGATACAATAAGTGGATATTTTGTACCAACGATTATAGTAATAGCAATGATTGCATTTATAGTATGGTTTTTAATTACTAAAAATGTTGCAATTGCGATAAATATATTTGTAACAATATTAGTAGTAGCATGTCCTTGTAGTTTGGGGCTAGCAACACCACTTGCAATAGTAATAGCATCAGGAAATGCAAGTAAAAAAGGAATATTAGTAAAAACAAGTGAAGCTTTAGAAAATGCACATAAAGTAAAAACAATTTGCTTCGACAAAACTGGAACTTTAACAAAAGGTGAATTAACAATTTCTAAAATATATAATTATAGTAGTTTACCTGAAAATGAAATTATAAGATTAGTAGCAAGTATAGAAAATAAATCAGAACACCCAATAGCAAAAGCAATTGTGAATGAAGCTAAGAATAAAAAAATAGAATTAGAAGAAATTACAGAATTTAAAGCAATTCCAGGATATGGAGTTAGTGCAATTATAAAAGAGAAGAAATATCTAATAGGAAACAAAAAGCTAATGACAGAAAATAATATTACAATTTCACAAGAACAAGACGAATTAGACTTAGTTTCTGATGGAAACAGTATTTTATTTATTGCAGAAAATCAAAATTTAATTGCATTAATAGGTGTGAAAGATGTATTAAAAGATGAAAGTATAGATATAGTTAAAAAACTGCAAAAAAGAAATATTGAAGTTGTAATGCTAACAGGTGATAATGAAAAAACTGCAAAAACAATTGCAAAACAAATAGGAGTAAATAAAGTAATTGCAAATGTATTGCCAAAGCAAAAAGCAGAAGAAATAAAGAAATTAAAAGAAAACGGGCTTGTTATGATGTGTGGAGATGGAATTAATGACAGTGTAAGCCTTGTTACTGCAGATATTGGAGTATCAGTTTCTAGTGGTACAGATATTGCAATGGACAGTAGTAATATTGTATTGATGAATGACAATTTAGAAAAAATAGAAGATTTATTATCTATAAGTCAAAAGACAATTAGAAATATTAAACAGAATTTATTTTGGGCATTTTTCTACAATATTTGTATGATTCCAATTGCTTGTGGAGTTTTAGAACCATTAGGAATTGTTATGAATCCAATGATTGCTGCTTTTGCTATGACAATTAGTAGTTTGACGGTTATTCTTAATGCACTTAGGTTGAAACAATAGGAAAAATGAAAAATTATTAAAATTGCATACAACCATATATTTATATACTTTTTAAATAATGTTTTTATTTATTTTTACAAGAAAGCCTTTAATATAAACTTTTCATTACATTCCTCGGCTTATTACGAAATTTAAGAACTTCTAATTTATTTTATGGCACCCTTCCACTATCGTGAACTCTTTCCATAAAATTGCATAGAATTTCTAAAATTTCTCCATGCACATTTGTCATTTCATTTAAAGTTTATATTAAAGGCTTTCTTTGTATTAAGTTAAAGTGAATTATTATTTAGTAAGTATAATAAATATATGGTTGTATGCAATTTTACTTATTTTACTTCTATATTCATTTTTTTTCCTTTCATATTTGCTTGATATTAGAATAACACAAATCAATTATTTTTTCATTAATTTTGGGATAAATGGTATTTTTTTATAAATGAGTGGTTATAATATTGACGATATATCATAAAAATGATATAATTTGCATATGATAAGAAGGAGGAGAAAGTGTGGCTATTATAAGACCAAGTGTGGATTTAAGAAACAATTATAATGAAATTTCAAAAATTTGTCATGAAACCCAAGAACCTGTATATATCACTAGAAATGGAACTAGTGATTTAGTAGTACTAAGTAATGAAGCTTATGAAAAAAATGAAGATATTAAAATTCAAAAAAAGATTGAAGAAATATTTGATAAAAAATATCCAGATTTTGAGACATTAAAAAGAGAACTGTACGAAAAAATAGATATAGGACTTAAACAAATAGAAGAAGGACAATATGTTCCAGCAGAGCAAGCGTTTAAAGAATTGGAGGAAAAATATAATTTATGAAAGAATATAATATTAATTTAACAAACCAGTTTCTGGAAGAGTTGAATGAAATATTATATTTCTTTCCAAATTCATATTTATATAAAAGAAAATTATATTATGAAGTTAGAAATATAGTGTCGACGTTGACTATTTTTCCAGAACGATATGCAAAGTTGAATGATAAAGAAAAAGACATTCGAAAATTAATTATTAACAAATTTATTATAATTTATAATGTAGATAACATAAACAATCAAGTATATATATTACATATATTTTCAGAAAAACAAGATTATTTTAATCTAATATAATTTTAATCAAAAATTTAGATTCATATAAAATTCAAAAAATAATATCAAAAGCAGCTATTCAAAAACAGATAGCTGTTTTTTGGCGTAATTTATTAAGAATCTATTGACAAAAAGCATACCTTGCATTACAATGTAATAAATACATAGAATTACAAGGCATATTGAAAGGAGAGTAATTATGAAAATTAACAAAGAATTATTGAAAGGTAGTACAGAATTAATAGTATTAAGTGTATTAAAAAATGAAAACATGTATGGATATCAGATGATAAAAGAGCTAAAAGAAAAATCTAAAAATGTATTTGAATTTCAGGAAGGTACACTATATCCAATACTACATAAACTTGAAGAAAAAGGTTGGATTATATCTTACTGGGATGAAATAGGTGGTAAGAAAAGAAAATACTATTCAATTACCAAAGATGGGAAAAAGCAATTAAAAAGTAAGAAAGAAGAATGGCAAATATTTAGTACAAGTATGAATCAAATAATTGGAGGTGTTTCATTTGAATACTAAAGAATTTTTAGATAATGTATGTAGTAATATAAAATACAAACCTGCAAGTAATCAAATAAAAGAAGAACTAAAAACACATATAGATGAAGTAAAAGAAGAAAAAATTGACGAAGGATATTCGGCAAAAGAAGCAGAAGAACTAGCAGTTAATCAAATGGGAAACGCAAAAGAGATAGGAAGAAAATTAAATAAAATTCATAGACCTAAATTAGATTGGGGAACTTTAATTTTAGTAATTGTGTTGATTTTCCTGAGTGGAAGTTATATGAAATTTATACCATCAAATTTTTATAGTGCATTTCATGAAAAGAATATATTGGGATTAAATGATATTATAACTGCAAAAGTAGAATGCATTATGTTTGTTTTTGCAGTATTATTTGCTATAGGATTATATTTTTTTGATTATAGAAAAATTTGTAAATATTCAAAAGCTTTCTATATTGTTGCAACATTACTTAATATAGTTGCATATTTGAGAGGATTCAGAGCAAATGGAAATCTTATTTATGGTTTATGGCCATTTACGTCAGTTGCACCGACTGTAATCTCAATACCATTATATATAATAGCATTTGCAGGTTTTATAAATGATATAAATAATAAAAGAAAATTGAATTCTAATATTGCTAAAATTATAATTTTAGGCATAATCTCAGTAATTACTTCATTAATAATAAATTTTGTATCAGGTTTTCTTATTACAGCAGTATATGTAACAATTTTATCAAGAGAACTAATAATAAAAAGACATATAAAATATTCATTAATTTTTATAGTAAGTTCAATTATAATTTTTGTGTTGTTATCAACTATTATTTGTATAATTCCTACTAAATTGAGAGATAAAGAAGATAATTTAACATCTGCATATTGTGTAGGAATTGATACAGTAGGAAAAAGAAGAATCGATGCAATAAGAAAAGAAGTATTTAATAATGCAAAAATGTTTGGAACTGCAGATTTAGAAGAAAAATCACTTCAAGATGAACAAGGTTATATTAATAATCTTCAAAATTACTTTCGGAACTACTGGGGACTTTGCATTATTAGGCCATCTTTCAAATTACGGATGGATAGCGAGTATGGTGGTTGCAGGATTAATAATTATATTTGATATGAAATTAATCATATCTATAAAGAAAGTAAAAGAAAAGTATGGAAAAATTATATTGATAGGATTTTCAAGTTTTTTTATAATACAAACAATATGCAATATTGCAATGAACTTTGGAATTATAAGCATTGCAGAATTTAAAATGCCATTTTTTAGTTCTGGAGAAGTTGAATTGCTTATGAACATAATATGTGTATCATTAATGCTATCAATTTATAGAAGAAAAGATATTAATTTTGAAGATCCAGAAAAATCAAAGATATTAGCAAGAATTGAGGATTATTTCTTCGAAGAATGTTAGAAAATTTTATTGACTTATAAAACAAAAATAATTATAATGTAGATGAATTATAAATTGAAAGGTGGTTATAAAATGAATAACGAAATGTATGAAATTATAAAAAATGGACAAGGCTTTATAGCTGCATTAGACCAAAGTGGAGGAAGTAGTAGTAAAACATTAAAAGCATATGGAATTCCAGAAAGTGAATATAGCACAGAAGAAGAGATGTTTAACTTAATACATGAAATGAGAAAAAGAGTATTTACAAGTAAATCATTTACAAATGAACACATATTAGGAGCAATCCTATTTGAAAAAACAATGTTATCAAAAGTAAATGATGAATTTACAGCAGATTATTTATGGAATCAAAAACACATAGTATCATTCTTAAAAGTTGATAAAGGTCTTCAAGATGAAAAAGATGGTGTAAAACTAATGAAACCAATTCCTGAATTAGAAACAGAATTAAAAGAAGCAAACGAAAAGCATGTATTCGGAACAAAAATGAGATCAGTAGTATATGAACCAAATGTTGAAGGAATAAAAGCAATTGTAGCACAACAATTTGGATTCGCAAAAACAATATGTGATGCAGGTTTAGTGCCAATTATCGAACCAGAAGTTGATATAAATGCGCCAGAAAAAGAAAAATGCGAAGAAATCCTAAAAGACGAAATCAAAAAACAATTAGACAACTGGAATAAAGAAGATAAAATAATGTTCAAGTTCACAATTCCAACAGTTGAAAATCATTATTTAGATTTATATGATTATGAATGTGTTGTAAGAATTGTTGCTTTATCAGGTGGATATGACATAGATAAAGCTGTTGAATTATTAGCTAAAAATAATAGAATGATAGCAAGTTTTTCAAGAGCATTATTACAAGACTTAAATGCACATCAAACTCAAGAAGAATTTGATGCAAAATTAAATGATGCAATAGTTAAAATCTATAATGCATCTATATCATAATAAAGAAAAGCAGATAATTTTAGAATTGTCTGCTTTTAATGACAAGAATGAAAACTGGAATATTGTGGATTATAAAGAAAAATAAGTCATAAAGTTTATTGACATTATATAAAATAGTATAGATAGTTATAATTTACAGTTTATACAATCTTATATTTAGAAATTAATAATATATTGTTTTTGTAATACCGCGTAAGCGACCAAATGAGCAAAGCGAATGCGATATGGAGCAATCTACATACTTGTATTTTTTATATGAAGATTGCGACACCAAGGTATAAAAAAACAATATATTATTAATTTTCTAAAATTCATATAATTTAACTGTAAATTGTAGTTATCTTATAACGGGGATTTAGAAAAAAATTTCAAAATTGGTTGCCAAGATAGATAAAAATAGTATAATTACTTTTTGTATGAAATTAAATAAGAAGGTGTAAAAATGGGGATACTTGAATTATTATTATTAAGTATAGGATTAGGAATGGATGCTTTTGCAGTATCAGTATGCAAAGGAATTTCAATGAAAAAAATGAATTGGAAAAAAGCAATTATAATTGGATTGTATTTTGGTGGCTTTCAAGCACTAATGCCAGTGATAGGGTACTATTTAGGTTCAGCATTTGAAAATTTAATAACAAGTATAGACCACTGGATTGCATTCATGTTGCTAGGCATTATTGGTGGAAAAATGATAAAAGATTCATTTGGAGATGAAAGTGAAAATTGCAATGATGATGTTAGTTTTAAAACAATGTTTGTATTAGCAGTTGCAACAAGTATAGATGCATTAGCAGTTGGAATTACATTTGCCTTTTTAAATGTTAATTTAATATTAGCTATAACTCTAATTGGAATTATCACATTTGTTTTATCTGTTATAGGAACAAAAATTGGAAACAGATTTGGAGATGCATATCAAAGAAATGCAGAGCTAGTAGGTGGGGGTATATTAATTTTATTAGGTTTAAAAATATTATTAGAGCATTTGGATATTATAAATTTCTAGTGAATACAAAATTTGCCAAATTATAAAAAAAATAGTATAATGTTTATGTAGACTAAAGCAAAAGCTTTTAAAAGTAGGAGGAAAAGTTATGGTAAAAAAAGATGTAATGGAACTTGTATTGGATGAAATGGAAGGCGGAAAACGGGATAGTTTTCAACAATGCAAATTGATTATGGAAGGTATTAGCTTTAAAAAAAGAATTCCAGAATCTTTTTGGAATGATGAAAATAAAGCTGGACTTGGAATAATGGATATATACAATCCATTAACTAAGTTACAATTACGCCAAATTCGAATTGAGCTTATGTATGCAATAATCCAGAGGCTCGAAAATGAAGATACTTTGAGTATAGAAGATTATGCTAGATATTTTCACGGATTATCTATATTAAAAGTTCCAAAAGACACTAATGAAGTGCCTGCAATAGGAGAAAATATCCAATATAACATAGCTTATGAACTGTGGAAATTGGATGATGGTTCTGAAAAAAATTGGAATCACATAGAAAGTGTTGCATGGTATGCATCAGAACATTTAAATCCATAAAAGTCAAAAGAAGCAAGAGGTAAAATTTCCTCTTGCTTTAAAAATTTAAAAGAAAATACTTGACTTGGAGTATAGTTTAAGTGATATATATAATAATGGATACAAAAATTAGGAGGGATAAGAAATTATGACGAAAAATCATGTAAAAGAATAGAATTCATAAAATGTATGAGAAGTGCAGGGGTAGAAATCGAAATTTTAATAGAATATATGAGTCTAATGGAAAAAGGAAAAACTACTGTTGAAGCAAGAAAAAAGCTGTTAAAAGAACAAAGAGAAAAGTTATTAGAAAAACAGAAAAATATTAATATGACTTTGGAAAGATTAGATTATAAAATAGAACTTTATGAAGAGATAGAAGCAGGTAAAAGAAAAGATTTTACTGAATAAAATAATATAAAATTACAATATATGCCCGAGGTATTGTAATTTTTTTTGTTTTATAATATTATTAGGGCATTAGATATAAAATAAAAAGGAGAAATATTTAATGTTAAAGGAAGTACGTTTTGAAGAAAAAACAATAGATGAGTTAAAAAATTTAGATTTTATTATTCCATCATATCAAAGAGGATATAGATGGGAAAAAACGCAGGTTTGCAATTTATTGAATGATATAAAGCAATATTACGATTATGACGAAAAAAGATATTATTATATTCAACCTATTATTATAAAAAAAGTAAAAAACGAAGAGAATAAATATGTACTAATTGATGGTCAGCAAAGATTAACTACAATATATATGATAGCAGTATATTTACTTTGCAATACTAATATAGAAAATGAAATTTACAGCATAGAATATGAAACTATAAAAGATAAAGACAACAATGAAAATACATTAGATTTACAAGAGAAAATTAAAGAATATGTAGAAGATAATGATAAAAATGAATTGGAAACATTAAATGAATATTACTATAATTTAGCAATAAAATGTATAAAGGAATGGTATAAGGATAAAGGAGAATTAGAAAACAAAAAAAGAGAATTTTGGAACTTTATAAAACAACAAGTAAAAGTTATATGGTATGAATTGGAAAATGAAGATAATGAAAATGAGGCTTTTATAAGAATAAATACTAACAATATAAAATTGACACAGGCAGATTTAGTAAAAGCAGAATTTTTAAGAAGAAATATTATAAAATCAGCTAGAGAATGGGATGAAATTGAAAATAGATTATTTGATCAATCTTTCTGGTATTTTATTAGTAATCAAAAAACAGATGATAGAATGTCAGAATTACTTTCTATAGTGATACAATCTAACTATGATAAAGAAAAATTTAAAAATGATAGTGACGAAAACAAGATATATAATATGTTAAAAAAACAGATAGATGAAACTAATAACCAGAATTGTAGAAAACCTTGGAAAAATATTGTAGAAGTAATGGATATTCTTAATGAGTGGTATGAAGATATAGAATTATATAATTTAATTGGATATCTTATTTTAATAGGCGAAAAAAATGTGATAGTAGAGTACATTCAAGAATATAAAAATGCCAATAAAAGGATAGAAGTAAAAGAAAAAATATTAAAAACAATTAAAAATAAAATATTTAATGTAAAAGATAGTTCAAAAGAAGCTGAAAGTATAAAAAGTTTAGAAGACGTAAAAGAATATTTAAAGAATCTTGATTATGATGATAATAAAGATAAAATAAAAAATATTTTAATTTTACATAATATTTTAACTCTAAATAGTTTAAAAGATAAGAAAATTAGATTTCCATTTGAAAAGTATAAAGATTCTTATTATCAAGATGGTAAACAAGTAAAATGGGATATCGAACACATACATTCACAACATGACAAGGCTTTAGAAGATAATGAAGACAAAGAAGAGTATATCAACTATTTAAAGATTTCTTACATAAATGATAGTATTGCAAAAAGAAGAGAGTCTACATACTTAAATGAAAAATTAGAACAAATAGAAGAATTGAAAAATATTAACAATAATAATATAAAAGAAACAGCACAAGCAAAAGGATTAGAAAAGATATTAGAAGAAAATTTTGAGATGAACTCTATCGGAAATTTAGCTTTGTTAGATTCAAAAACAAATCGAAGTTATCAAGATAGTTTATTTATGCAAAAAAGAGAAGAAATAATAAAGAAAGATGAGATTGGATTTGTGCCCATTTGTACGAAAAAAGCTTTTTTAAAAGCATATTTAACCGAAGACAATGATGAAGACAAGCTAATACAATTTTTTGAATGGAGAGAAAAAGATTTTAACAGTTATCTAAATGACATGGCTAAGAAGATATTTGAAAATATATTTAAGAAAAGGATATAAGGATATAAATATGGAAAAAGAGGAATTAATAAAAAATATAAAGGAAAAATTAGAAGAAAATCAAGAAGAAATATTAGGAATTATTAATAGAGAATTACAGAATGAAAAAAAACTTGAAAATTTGGTACTTTCAAGTTTTTGGGAGCTTTTCCATAATGAGACTTATCAAATTAAGAAGATACTAATTCCTAATATACAAAGAAATTATGTGCAGGGAAACAATAAAACAATAATAACAAAGTTAATAAAAGATATATTTGATGCTCTAGAAGATGATAATAAATATATGAATTTGGATATTATATATGGAATAAATAATGAAGCAAATTTTATTCCAATTGATGGTCAACAACGATTAACAACATTATTTTTATTATATTGGTATGTGTTTTCAAAAGCAAATAAGTACGAATTAATAAATGAAATAGATATTTCTTATGAGAATAAAGAAAGCTCAAAAAAATTCTTCGAACTTTTAAAAGATAAAGAAGTATTAGAAAATGAAAAAGGAGATATATTGCAAAAAATTCAAGATTCTACTAAGTACTATAAAGCCAAATGGTCAAAAGATATTACAATTCAATCTGCATTAAAAACATTAGAACAAATTCAAAATGAATATAACGAACGTTGTAAAAATAGTGAATATGCTAAAAGGTTGTGTGCTATTTTAACAGATACAAGAAATCCTAAAATATATTTTAGATGTAAATTTTTAAAGGCACAAGAAGATGATGCAGCAGAATTATATATAAAAATGAATTCAAGGGGAAAGCAATTATCTAAATATGAAATCTTAAAATCACAATTAGAAAATATAGCGTTTAAATATCTAAATAATGAAGAGTATATAAAATTATGTTCTAATTTTGATAATGATTGGGCAGAAAGTTTTTTTAGAAAAGAAAAAGAAAGGATTGAGAAGGACAAAGATAATAATAAATATAATGTCTTGAAAAAAGTCGAAGAAAACTATTATAATTTTCTGAAAAAATTTATAATGTATTATTTTTTAGACAATGCATTACAAATAAATTATGAAAAGGAAATAAATGACTTTAAAAAAGAATTGATAGAAGGAATTAATATAAAATTTGAAGATGAAGGAATTTATACAATAAAGAGAGACTTTTTTGAGAAGTTAGAAAATATAATGAAAAATATAAAATTTTTATATTCTAACAAGCCAGAAGAAAATTGCTATACAGAGATTATGAACCTAGAAGAATTATGGAATATAAATATAGATCCTGAAAAAAGAAGTATTAGAGAAGAACTTTATTTTTACGCGATAATAAAGTTTTTAGAAAGTGCAAAGTGTACTAAAAATATAAACAATAATTATGAATTGTTTGAAAATTGGATAAGAGTAACTAGAAATTATATAAATAGCAATTATCATATACAGATTGCAGATAAGAGAAAAAATGATTCAATATATTTTAAAATTATTAAGATTATAAATGTAATGATTAATAAGATAGAACAAATTGAAAGTCATGATATTCTGGAATGTATAAAAGAAGGTTTAGGAGAAGAGGAAAAATTATTATCTAAAACAGAAAAACAATGGTTAAGAGCAGAAAAGGCTAAAGCAAAAATATTTAGAATTGATAAAGATGTAATTAAAATGATTGACCAAGATAAATATTTTAATGGAGTAAATTATTTCTTATTTGATTGGATTGAATATAATGAAAATGATGAAATCAAAGAGGAACAAGTAAATGCTTTAAGAAATTACGGGAATATAGTAAATAAAATATTTGAATATAAAAGCGAATTTCTATTGCAAAGAGCACTATTGACTGAAGAAATTTATTTTGAAAGAACATTTTATGTATTTAATTATACAGATAATACCAATACATGGATTGCAGGATTAAATGAATGGAATAATGAAGAGGATTCAAATAATATATCTAAAAAATTAAAAAGCTTTATTGACAGGAGAATTCTTAAAGAAGATTTGAACTGCACTAGTGTTGAGGATATTTTAAATAATATTATCAATAATTCACCTTTAAATAATACTGATTGGAGATATTACTTTATTAAAAATCTGGAATTATTTAATACTTGTAAACAAGGTCTTATAGAGTTTATAGAAGATGATGATAAAGAGATATATGATTGTAATAGAAAAATAAACTTAATAAAAACTCAAAGAAATTCAAAGCATTGGGACTATTTAACTAAAATACTAGAGTACAAAATAATTGAGATGAAATTAAACAATGTAGATGTTAGATATATTGGGAAAACTGGAAGTAACAAGGCAGAATTCAAATATGAACAGAATCTAAAATTAGAAGTAAATAAGAATGAATATACATTTATAAGAGATATTAATGGAGAGTACATAATAAAAATTCTAGATAATAATGAAGTAGTTTTTGAATTTAATTATAATATAACTATTAATAATAAAAAATTAAGTGATGAAAAATTTAATGTTTTAAATTCATTATTTAATAATAGTGAAATAGAAATAATAAGAAAATAAAGCCATTTAGGCTTTATTTTTGTTTTGTTATGAAAAAAACAATGCGTGACCAAACAAATTGAATATTTGTAAAAAACAAGTATAATAAAAAAAGATAAAATAAGGAGGGAGAAAAATGCAATTAGCAAATATAATTGATTTAGAAACAGAAAAAATACTAAAAGAAACTGAAAATATTTATGGATTGAAAACAGGTAAAGAAATGTTAAAAAATTATGCATCTTATATAGAGATGAGAAAAAGCGGAAAAATTGATTTTGGAACATATAACATTTTGATACAAAGTGATTGTGAGTATAATTCGGCAGAAGAGGTTGTAAAAATTGTAAGTATGTTGTTAAAAAACAAAGGGGTAATAAATACAGGTTATAAATGGTTAAGTAGAGATGATCTTAGAAAAAACAGTGGCGGAGAATATAAAAAATTAAAAAAGGTAGAAGAAGAATTGTTAATAATAGATATAAAAAAAATGGATGTACCATATTTTGCAATACAAGAAGAAGTACTAGAAATATTGGAAAAGTTTAAAGACAAAGTGTTTATTATAATAATAAAAAATAAAACAGATGAAATAAAAGAAACATTAGGAGATTTTTTCTCATGGGATTTTGAAATTGAGCAAATGTCTAAAGAAGAAAAAATTGATTATATTAAACAATTTGCACAAAAAAATAAAATGATAATTGATGAAGATGCGGAGTTTATTGAAAAATTATCAGACGAGCCATTTTGGATAATAAAAGATGAAATGTATAATTTAGTATTACAGTTAAAACTAAAAGACATAGAAAAGATGGAAGACAATACTGTAAAAGACATATTAAAAAAAGAATATTTTGATAAAAAAACAAAACAGAAAAAGAATAAGAAAAAAACAGCTATCCAAGAATTAGATTCTTTAATAGGGATAGAAAATGTAAAAGTTCAAATAAGACAGATTATAAATTATATAAAAATAAATAAAGATAGAGGAATGATGCCTACTTTACATATGTGCTTTAGGGGAAATCCTGGTACTGGAAAAACTACAGTTGCAAGAATCGTTGGTAGAATATTCAGCGAAGAAAAGATATTATCAGAAAAAGATAGATTTGTAGAGGCTCAGAGAAGTGACTTAATAGGAGAATATATTGGCCAGACTTCACCTAAGACTAAAGGAATAATAAAAAAGGCAAAAGGAGGAGTTCTATTTATAGATGAAGCTTATAATTTAAGCCCAAGAGGTTCAAACAAAGATTATGGATATGAATGTATTGCAACATTAATTAAAGAGATGGAAGATAATAGAGATAATTTATGTGTTATATTAGCAGGATATACGAATGAGATGAACGAAATGCTAAAAGTTAATCCGGGATTTGAAAGTAGAATTCAGTTTAAAGTAGATTTTCCAGATTATACAGAAGACGAACTGTATGAAATATTTAGAAAAATGGCAAAAGACGAAAAATATAAATTATCAAATAATATAAAAAGTCTTTTAAAAGAAGAATTCTGTATTGAAAAAAGAGAAACTAACTTTGCAAATGCAAGAGCAGTAAGAAATTTGTTTGAAAAGATAAAATTCGAACAAGCAGATAGAGTTGCAGAAAACAAAGATGAGGACATTGATTTAATAAAAAAATGTGATGTAAAAAATGCAATAAGCAAATTAGAAAAGAAAGAAAAAGTTCAAAAAAGAATAGGATTTGCTTGTTAAATATAGTATAATTGGTATATAATTAATCTGAAATAAAAATAAGATTGAGTAGGATGAAATTTCTTTTTAAGAGGAGAATTTATGGAGAGAAAAAAATTAGTAAGAATAGAATCGATTTCTATGATTGTTATTACACTAGGAATATTCTTTTTGATATTTAACTTATATTTTATAATAAAAGGAATGAGTAGAGACATATTATATGTAAATAACAAGAATAGAGAAAGTGTAAAAAAGTTATTTGAAAAAAGTGAGCAATATAAAGAAGTAAAAGATTTTGATCAAATAAAGAAAATTCAATATTTTTTAGCATTTAATAATATGGAATTTACAATATATTATAAAGATGGTAGTACTGATAAAATATATGATGGTGGACTAATAGATTTAAAAGAATATATAGAGAAAAAGGGATATAACAAGGGAAAAGTCCATATAATATTAGGAATGATTGTTATTTGTGCTTGTCTTGGATTAAATGCTGTAAGAGAAGATGTTGCAGAAAAAATTGATTTTATAGATAAAAACGAACTGGAGAATAGAGATGAATATATTAAAACCACAAAAAGTTAAATTTGATGAATCAGAAAAAATAGATTTAAAAAATATAGATAGAGACGAAGACATAGAACATTGTAAATTTAGCAATATAAGAATGCAGAATAGCAAAATAGAAAATGCAACATTTAGAGATGTGGTATTTGAAAATTGTGATTTTTCAAATACTAAATTTATTGAAAATACATTTATTAGATGTGAATTTAATAATTGCAAGTTGTCAGGATGTGATATGGCAGAAAATAGATTATATAATGTAACATTTATAGAAACAAATGCAAGTTATATAAATTTAGCAATGGCTAGTATAGAAAATGTACTATTTAAAGATTCTAATTTGAGAAATAGTTATTTTCAAGAAACAACAGCAAAAAATATATATTTTGAAAATGCTGATTTAACTCAGACACAGTTTTTTAAAACTAGTTTAAAAAATGTAGATTTATCGAATAGTATAATAGAGGGCATAGCAATTACAATAGATGACATAAAAGGTGCTATAATCGACCAATCACAATCAATAGATTTGTTATATTTATTAGGTGTTAAAGTAAAATAATCAAAAGCAGGTAATTAGTTGATAATTATCTGCTTTTGTGATATAAATATTTATATAAATAGGGAGGTATATAAAATGGAATATAGAAAATTTGAAAATAAAATAATTGCAAGAATTGATAAAGGAGAAGAAATACTTGAAAAAATAAAAGAAATAGCATTACAAGAAAATATAAAGTTAGCCAGTATTAATGCATTAGGAGCAACAAATGATTTTACTGTTGGTGTATATAAAGTTGATGAAAAGAAATATTATTCAAATGAATTTAAAGGAAATTTTGAAATTGTTTCATTAACAGGAACAATAAATACAATGAATGGTGAATTTTATACACATATTCATATGAGTGCGGGAAATGATAAAGGAGAAGTATTTGGAGGTCATTTAAATAAAGCAGTAGTAAGTGCTACTTGTGAGCTGGTAATAGATATTATAGATGGAAAAGTAGATAGATATTTTGATGAAGAAATAGGATTAAATTTATTTAAATTTTAAAATGTAATAATAAATCATAAAGGGAGATGTAAATTTTTTATTCTAAAGAAAGGGATAGCATTATGATAAGATGTAAATGGTGTAATTTAAATAATCCTAAATATGTAGAATATCATGATAATGAATGGTGTAAACCTAACAATGATGAAAAATATTTATATGAAATGCTAATTTTAGAATCTTTTCAAGCAGGTCTATCTTGGGAATGTGTATTAAACAAAAGGGACGATTTTAGAAAAGCATTTAATAATTTTGACATAGATAAAATTTGCAATTATAAAGAAGAAAAGATAGAAGAATTATTACGAAATGAAAAGATTATAAGAAATAAGTTAAAAATAAATGCGACTATAAATAATAGTAAAATTTTTAAGAAAATTCAAAATGAATATGGAACATTTTATAATTATTTAAGAACTTTTACAAATGATAAAATCATTTATGAAATCGATCAGACTACAAATGAGTTGTCAGATAGTTTGTCAAAAGATTTGAAAAAAAGAGGGATGAAGTTTGTAGGAAGTACAATTATTTATTCGTATTTGCAAGCAATAGGAGTTATATATTCACATGATAAAGAATGTTTTATGTATAAGAAAGGAAGTAAATAAAATGAAAGATGTAAAAATTTCAAATGATATAATATATATTGGAGCCGATGACAAAGATATTGATTTATTTGAAAGTCAATATAAAGTTCCAAATGGAATCTCATATAATTCATATGTAATAATGGACGAAAAAATTGCCATAATGGAAACAATTGATAGAAGAAAAACAGATGAATGGCTAGAAAACTTAGAGAATGCCTTAAATGGTAGAAAACCTGATTATTTAATAATTTCACATTTAGAGCCAGATCATGCGTATAACATAGGAACAGTAATAAAAAAATATCCTAATATAAAATTAGTAGGAAATAATAAAACATTTGCATTTTTACCTCAGTTCTTTGACATTGAAGATTTAGAAGAAAGAAAAGTTGAAGTAAAAGAAGGAGATATTTTAGAACTAGGAAAACATAAATTACGCTTTATAATAGCTCCCATGGTACACTGGCCAGAAGTAATGATGGAATATGAAGAAACAGAAAAAATATTGTTTTCTGCTGATGGCTTTGGAAAATTTGGTACTTTAGATACAGATGAAGATTGGGATTGTGAAGCTAGAAGATATTATTTTAATATAGTTGGAAAATATGGTATGCAGGTACAATCTGTATTAAAAAAAGCAAGTAAATTAGATATAAAAACAATCTGTCCATTACATGGTCCAATTTTAAGAGAGAATTTAGAACATTACATTAATAAATATGATATATGGAGTAAATACGAAACTGAAAGTGAAGGAGTTTACATAGCGTGTGCTTCAATACATGGAAATACATTAAAAGTATGTGAAAAATTAAAAGAAATTTTAGAAAAAAAAGGTGCAGCAAAAGTCGTATTAGCTGATTTGTCAAGAGAAGACTGGGCAGAAGCGGTTGAAGATTCATTTAGATATGGAAAAATAGTTTTTGCATCAGCAACATATGATATGGGAATATTTACTCCAATGAGAGATTTATTATTAAATTTAAAAGAAAAAAATTATCAAAACAAAAAAGTTGCAATTATAGAAAATGGAACTTGGGCTCCTAATGCTGCAAGATGTATGAAAGAGATTGTTTCTACAATGAAAAATATTGAAATAGTTGAACCTGTTGTAACTATAAAATCAACTTTAAAGGAAGAGAATATTGAAAAATTAAATGAATTAGCTGAAAATTTACTAAAATAAGTAGTGGAGGAAATAGATTATGAAATATATAAAAATAGTATTGAAAATATTGTTACTTTTATGTTTTATAGTGATGAGTATGAGTTTTGTAATTAAACATATAGTTATAGATACTTTTTCGCAGGAAATTCTTTCTAAAAAAGTATCAGGATATTTACTTGATGAAATTGTTTATGATGTAGATATAAATGAACTAGGAAAGATAGAAGATAATATTAGAAACAGCAAAACTACCAAGAAGATTACAGCTAAATTTATAGAGACAGTAGTAGAAAATGTTATTGGTAATAAAAAAATAAAAATGGATATAGAAAATGAAGTGGATACATTAATAAAAGATTATATGCCTAAGGAAACGTCAGAAGAAAAATTACAAAATATGAGAAAAAATACGATTAAACAAATTACTAGAATAGAAAGTGGATTACAAGATGGCCTAATGGAGGATTCAGAAAATACTTACTTAACGATTTTTAAAATATATAATTTACTTACAAATATTTATTTTAGAATAATTATATTGATTGTAACTGTTATACTCACAATCGTTTTAATTGTATTAGAAAAATCTAGAGCATTAAAGTCTATAAGAAATGTTAGCTTAATAAATACAGTATTTATGATAGTGATTTTTAGCATTATTAAATTAATGACTGATTTTATTGATCAAAAATTTGCAGGGGGCTGGTTGCAAGAGATTAATACAGATTCACTAACTATATCTATTATATTAGGAGTCATAATTAGTAGTTCGTTATTCTTAATATATAAACACATAAATAAAACAGATAATTAGTTGATAATTATCTGTTTTTGTGCTATAAAGGTAATTAGTAGGAGAAAAAATATGAATTCAAGAGAATATTTAAACAAAAATGTAAAAGTAATTATAGACAGGAAAATGGGAAGCAGACATCCAAAGCATGGTTTTATCTATCCAGTTAATTATGGATATTTACCGAACACAATAAGTGGCGATGGCGAAGAATTGGATTGCTATGTTTTAGGCGTATTTGAAGCAGTTAATGAGTTTGAAGGAAAGTGCATTGCCATAATACATAGATTAAATGATAAGGATGATAAATTAATAGTTGTACCCAATAATAGAGGATTTTCCAATAAAGAGATTGAAGCATTAACAGAATTTCAAGAAAGATTTTTTGAGCATGAAATTATTAGAGAAAATATAGAATTTAATAGTTTAATTCCTGAATTAAGTGTATCAAATATAGAAATAAGTAAGAAATTTTATATAGATTTAGGATTTAAGGTAAGATATGAAAGAAAAGAAGATAAATTTTGTTTTTTACAATTAGAAGAAAATCAAATAATGATAGAAGAAATTAATAATAATTGGAATACTGGGAAGCTGGACTATCCATATGGTCGAGGCATCAATATAAGCATGACAATTTCAGATGTTGAAAAATTGTATAATAAATTAAAAGAAAAAAATATCAAGTTTTTTCTGGATTTAGAAGTTCATGAATACAGAGTTAATGATGAAATTTCTTTGGATAAAGAATTTTTAGTTCAAGATCCAGATGGATATTTGTTAAGATTTAATAATTAAAAGGAGAGATATAGATGCTACACAAAATGAAATTAAATGAAAGTCCATTTGAAAGAATAAAGAATGGAACAAAAACAATAGAATTTAGATTATATGATGAAAAAAGACAACAAATAAAAATTGGAGACCAAATAGAATTTTCAAAATTGCCAGATTTACAAGAAAAATTATTAGTTGATGTTATCGATTTATACAAAGAAGATACTTTTGAATACTTATTTAGAAAGGTATACCTAGATGAAGAAGAAATAAAAAGAAAGACAAAATCTATGTATCAGTATTATTCGCCAGAAAAAGAGAAAGAATATGGAGTTTTAGGTATCAAAATAAAAATTAATGTGGATACCAATTAATAAAATATTAGAATCATCATCTGAAATATGGGTACGAGATAGAGTCTATGCAAAAATAATTGATAAAATGAGGAAAGATGAAATTATTACAAAAAATCAAGGAGGATATAAATGTTAGAAAATATAGAAGTTTTATACCATAGTAGTATAAGAATAAGTAAAAATAA
>CAKPHD010000007.1 GCA_934155625.1 uncultured Clostridia bacterium | reverse complement strand
ACATTAACATACAATTATTATATGAAAAATGTTAAAACAA
Source organism: uncultured Clostridia bacterium (assembly GCA_934155625.1). GTDB lineage: Bacteria > Bacillota > Clostridia > TANB77 > CAG-508 > CAG-269. Next base: position 45,823 of record CAKPHD010000007.1, on the reverse strand, counting down.
ATGAATATAATTTAGTTATGACATCAAGTACATATAATGAAAAAGTAACAATTAGCCAACCACAAGAATATCAAATATATAGCACTATTTGTGTTCAATTGAGCAATAATGAACAAGGAACACTAACAAGAAGCAAAAACAAAACTATAACAATAGCAAATGAAACAATTGATATTGGTACAATATCAGATGAAAATAAAACATATATTGATAGTGAATATTTTACAGCAGTAGTGCCAAAAGGTTTTCAAGTATCAAATAAATCAGATGAAAATAATGTATCACATGGACTTGTACTACAAGATAATGAAAAAAATGAATTTGTGTGGATACCTGCTCAAAATGCAATTTATAATGAAACAGCTACTTCAATATCAACATCTATATATTATACACCTATGGTAAGACGTCAAAAAGAAAACAATGATTACTTTGAGAAAATATATTATTCTTTTAGTGGGGTTATAGGAAATGGAAATATTACAGATACTGGATATCGCCTAGGAGGAGCAAAAGATATAGAACCAGCACTGATTACTGGTAATAGTAATGATAAATATACATGGAATATTAGTAAAAATCCATTTGGTTCATCATTTGATGCTGATAAATCAAAATATAATGACATTTTGGGATTTGATTCTACATATGAATTTGGCAATTATTTAAATTCTGAATATACAAATATGATAAAATCAGTTGATAAATATGGAGGATTTTTAGTAGGAAGATATGAAACTACTAGAACTGATTCAGGAAAAGTTGGTTCTAAAGCAGGAGAAAATGTTATTAGTAATAAAAATTGGTATGAATTATATAAAGAACAAAATAACAGGCAAAATAACACAAATGTATATTATGGTTCAAAAATCGTAAATTCTTCTATGATAACAGGAAGTCAATATGATGCTATGTTAAACTTTGCATTACAGGGAAGTGATAAGTCAAAAGTAACATCAACAGATTTATCATATGGAAATAAAACTGGAAATATTGCTAAGTCTGGAAGTTACGAAAATGATAAAATTAGTAACATATATGATTTGATTTCAAATGTTTATGAAGAAACGGTTGAGTCAAAAAATACATCGCAAAGATTGGCTAGAGGAGGAGCATATTTCTCTAATGTTACTGGAAACTCGGCAGCTACAAAAACAGAAAAAATTCCAACAGATATGGCAGAATCATATGGTTCAAGAATGGCATTATACTTATTAGACTCTACTGATATGACACCTCCAACATTTGACGTAGAATTTACAACAGGTGTAAATAGTATAACGGTTAATGTAACAAATGTAAAAGATGAATCTAATATTGGACAATATTATTATTCAATTTCATCAGCAGGAGATGGCACTACATGGGAAGAAGAAATAAATACTAATACAGATACTTATACTTTTGAAAATTTACGACAATCAAGACAATATTATATAAGAGTTAAAGTATCAGATGAGGTTGGAAATAAAAGTGATTATATTATAAAAACTGTAAATACAAAATCTATGAATATTTCAAATGATGATTTATATATTAGGAGTTTTTATGGAACAAATCCTAATTGTGTGGCTATACTTGCAATGGGAGAAAATTATGAAAATGCAGGATTCAAAATTAAATATAAAGTGCTAGAAAGCGAAAAAGAATTAGATAATACAACTAATTTTGATTCAGCTACTTGGAATATAGGAAATGTAATTAGTAATTTATCTGATACGAATATAATACTTGCCAAACTTGCTGATAGTAATGGTAATGAACAAGGTGATTATTCAGTATTTTACTTAGATGGATATTCAGAAGAATTTTCGAATCAATATTTAAAAACGAGTAAATATACAGATACAAATGGAGAAAGTGCATATATTCCAGCTGGCTTTAGTGTTGGAGTTTCTGGTTGGATAAATACAATAGAAAAAGGATTAGTAATACAAGATGAAAATGGGAATCAATTTGTATGGGTTCCAGTAGAAAATGCAATAAAAAATACATCTACAAGCATAACAAAACAATATACACCAATGGCCATGAATCAAAGTGGAAATAATAGCAAGTATTATGAGGGAATTTATTATGCAATATCAGATAAAGGCATATTCTCATATAATTTAAACTGTAAGATAGGTACAAATGTTTATAGAGAACCATCTCTAGTAACGATTAATGTTAATGGATCTAATATTTATACTTGGGATATAGAAAATACAATAATTAAAACTGGAAATAGAGATACAAATAAAATGTTCTATAAAGTGGCAGCAGGATATAATTCAGCAGAAGAATTTGGAAAATATATAAATGAAGAATATTATAATATGATAAATTCAGTTGATAAATATGGTGGATTTTATATAGCAAGATATGAAGCAAGTATAACAGGTACAGATAAAACAGGAATAGTTGTTAATTCAGTTCCAGATAAAAAACCATACTCAAATGCTACTTGGTATTATATGAATTACTATCTTGATGGTAATAGATATCAATCAAATCCATACTATAACTCAAAAAGCGTAGTATCTAATATGATATGGAATTCACAATATAGTGCAGTTTTAAATTGGATAAATAGAGGAAAAAATAGTGATTTATTAATTGACACAAAAGTCGGATATCATGCAAAGATGGCTAATACTGGAAAAACAGAAAATGATGTCATAAACAATATATTTGACTTAGCAGGAAATGTTGGAGAAACTTGTATGGGAGTTTATTCAAATAGTTCTAAAATAGTTAGAGGAGGATATTACGGTCAAAATAATAATGCGGTTAAATATACTAATCAAGATGCAGGAACTGCTAGTGGACAATTTGGAACAAGAACTACTCTCTATATTGTAGACGAAGAAGATGATACTAATCCATATTTGGCAAGAAGAGAAGAAGGAATAGACAAAGAAGGAAATAAAACATATGCTAAGCCATATGTAAAATCTAATAGTATTAATGTAAAAGTTACAGCATATGATCCTGATAATACGACTGGTACATCAGGTTCTGGAATAGCAAAATATGTATATAGTATAAGTGGAACTACAGACGAAAATGGAAATTATATTAATTATAAGGATTACACAAATTTTGGAAATACCTACACTTATAAAGAATTAAACCAAGGTACAACATATGATATGAAAGTTACAGTATATGATCATAGTGGAAAAACAGCACAAATTGATTTGGGAACAGCAACAACTACACAATATAAAATAGATAAATCAGAAGTCTTTATTGATGCAATATATGGAAAAGACGGAAATGGAACAATATATGTGGATTTTGATGAATCTTTTAAAGAAATAGATAGTTATTATATAGAATACCAAATAGGAAAAAATGGAGCTAATTATAATGAAAATGGAAATTGGCTAAAAACTAATTTAAAAAATCCTCAAACTGGTGTGCAAATTGATGGATTATCAGTGGGAGATATCGTATATGCTAGAGTGACAGATGGTAAGAATGTTTTAAATATAGAAGAAAAGACAATAGATGCAGATGGAAATGAAAATATAACAGATTTAGGAACCTCAATATATAGTTTTAACATAATGAAGCTAGAAGAATATTCTAAAATTTATGAGACAAAAACAAAAATTACTGATGTAAATGAAGAAAGCGCGACAATACCAGCTGGATTTGCAATAAATGATTTGCATAACGAAGTTAAAAATGGCTTGGTTATAAAAAGAATAAAAGATAATAAAGGAAATACTATAGAAGATGGAGATGAATTTGTCTGGGTTCCTGTAAAAGATGCTATATATGATGAGAATAGAGCTAATGAATTAGCAAATAGCTCAACAAGTGATAATACCTATAAACCGATGGCAAGAAAACAAGGAAATTATGCGACTACAGATTCAAATTACTATGAAGGAATATTATACAATTACTCGATAAATTATAAAACAGGTTCTTATGTACAATCTACAAAAAATGTATTAGGAACTTCTAAAGGTAATAGAGAGGTAAGTTTAATTACTAATAGTTGGACACAATTGGGATGGAAATATATAAATAGTGGAACATCATATGATGCTTCTGAGGCTTACTATAATAAAATATTACATTTTAATTCTGTAAATGAATTTGGAAAATATATGAATGAAAAGTATAATGAGATGGCAAAATCAGTAAATGAGTATGGTGGATTTTGGGTAGCAAGATATGAAACATCAACACCAAATAAAGGAATAATACAATCTACTAGAGGGAAAAAAGTAATGACAGCTAATTGGTATAATATGTATTATGACCAAGAAAGTGGCATAAATAGTAGTAATCCATATTATGATAGCAATGATGTTGCTTCAACAATGATTTTTGGAAGTCAATGGGATGCAATGCTTAATTGGATGCTTACAGGAAGTGACTCAAGTAAGATTTTTAAAGTAATTGGCAATCATGAAGGTGCTGTAGCTACAACTGGAAAATATGGAAGTGATTATATAAATAATATATTTGATACAAGTGCAAATGTTAGGGACATGACGCAAGAAGCAAACAATACGGCCTTTAGAGTATATCGTGGAGGTACTTATGGAATAAATGGAAATACTATATCAAGTGATCGTAGTAGTATTGGAACGACAAGTGCGTCAGGTATAATAGGTACGAGATTTACGCTTTATTTGAAATAAAAATATTGCTAATAGTGAGGTGAGAAATTGAGTTTGAAAAGGCAAAATAATAAAAAACAACATAAATTGAAATTTATTATTCCTGGAATTATTATAATAATTTGTATAGTTCTAGTTTTGACAATAAAAATTAATAAGAAAAGAGATAAATTAAACGATAATTCAAAAGAAGATAATGAAGGAATATCTCTATATGATACTTCTATAAGTGAGTATGTTAAAGAAACCGAAGATGGGATGAAACTGAATACAAGTTCACTTATAAATTCAGATAAAATGCTTGACAATTTAACAATTACAAATATTCAATTGATATATAATTCAGGAATAACGAGTTTAACTGCGAATGTAACTAATAATTCTAATGTTGAAACACCAATTACAACAATAACAGCGACACTTAAAGATGAAAAAGAACAAGAAATTTGTAAAGTTAAAGGGGTTATAAGAGCATTAAAGATTGGAGAAACAGGTAGATTAAATATTTCTATGTCAGGAAATTTTATAACTGCATATAATATAGAATTTTCTAAATAGAATCAGGTAAATAAGGAAGGAGGAATCTCCTTCCTTATTATAATATAATACAAATCAATCCGCCAGAACCTTCATTAACAATACGTTCCAAAGTTTCTTGAAGTTTCATTTGAGCCTCAACAGGCATTTTAGCAAGTTTAGTTTGTAGACCTTCATTAACAAGCTCATTCAAACTCTTGCCAAAGATATTGGAACTCCAAATACTTGTAGGATCATTTTCAAATCCAGAAAGAAGATAATTAACCAATTCTTCAGACTGTTTTTCAGAACCAACAATAGGAGAAACCTCAGTAGTTACATTAGTTTTTATCATGTGGATTGATGGTGCAGTAGCTCTTAGTTTTACACCAAAGCGAGAACCCTGTTTAACCATTTCTGGTTCTTCTAATACTAGCTCATCAATAGATGGTGTGACGATTCCATAACCTTTAGTTTTTACTTCTTCTAAAGCATATGCAATTTTATCATATTTCTTTTTTGTAGTAGACAAATCACTCATAATAGAGAAAAGTTCTCCTTCATTTGTAATCTCCATACCTGTCATTTCAGAAAGAACATTATAAAATAATTCATCTTTTAATTGAATAGAGATACAAACTTTACCTGTGCCAAGCATAATATTATCAACAAAAGTTTTAGAAATTATGTCAGTACTCTCAATTTTAGAAACACAGTTAGAAACATCCTTTAAAGCAGAAATATCAGTAAAAGCATCTTGTAATTGTTCAAATAATTTTACTTTCAATGGATGAGAAAAATCTAAACCATCAATCCATTTAGGAAAACTAATTTTAATCTCATCAACAGGGAATTCATAAAGAAGATTAGCAAACATAGAATTTATGTCATCAGCAGTTAAATCTTCACAATTGATAGGCATAACTTTAGTGTTATATTTATCAGATAATTGTACAGCCAACTCTCTTGCCTCAGGAGAAGATGGATTAGCACAATTTAATAAAATTATAAAAGGTTTGTTAATCGCACGAAGCTCTCCGACAACACGTTCTTCGGCTTTTACATAATCATCACGAGGAATATCTGTAACACTACCATCAGTAGTTATTAAAATTCCAATGGTAGAATGTTCTTCAATAACTTTTTTGGTACCAATTTCTGCAGCAGTTTCAAAAGGGATTTCTTCCTCAGACCATGGAGTTTTAACCATCCTTGGCATATCATCTTCCAAATATCCAATTGCATTATCAACCAAGTAACCAACACAATCAACTAAACGAGTTTTCAATTTTAAATTTTTATCTATTGTAATTTCTACAGCCTCATTAGGAACGAACTTTGGCTCAGTAGTCATAATAGTGCGACCACCAGCGCTTTGTGGTAATTCATCTTTTGCTCTTTCTTTTTTATACTCATTATCTATATTTGGAATAACAAGTAAATCCATAAATTTTTTAATGAAAGTAGATTTGCCTGTTCTAACAGGACCAACAACTCCAATATAAATATCACCATCAGTTCGTTTGGCTATATCTTGATATAAGCCTATATTTTCCATCTATAATACCTCCTTGATAGACAAACTTTTATTAATATATATGGACTAATTTTTAATAATATGACAGACATGTAAAAAAAACTTGCTAAAAAAACTTTAATGTGATAGAATTGGGCTGTTAAAATACATATAATATACAAAAACTGTTTTAGTAATAAAAATAAAACAGGAAAGGACGGAATCAAAATGGATAAATTACAAGATACAATAGACATACTAAAGGAATATAAACAAGAACATATAATAAAGTTACTAAAGAAATTAGATGAAAAACAACAAGATGAATTAATAAAACAAATAAATTCAATTGATTTCCATCAAATAATGGAGTTATACCATAACACCAAAAAGGCGATAGAATTTAAAGAAAGTAAAATAGAACCATTAAAATATTTAGATAAAGCAAAACTTACAGTAGAACAAAGAAACAAATTTGACGAACTTGGAGAAAATGCTGTAAGAAGTGGAAAATATGCAGTAGTAACAATGGCCGGAGGTCAAGGTACAAGACTTGGGCATCCAGGACCAAAAGGAACATTTAAATTAGATGTATATGGAAAAGGAAAATACTTATTTGAAATTTTAACAGAAAACTTAAAAGAAGCAAACCAAAAATATGGAGTAACAATTCCTTGGTACATAATGACAAGTAAAGAAAATAATCAACAAACAGTAGAATTTTTAGAAAAAAACAACTATTTTGGTTATGACAAAAATTATGTAACAATCTTTACACAAAGTGAGTTACCATTAGTAGATGAAGAAGGAAAACTACTTATAGGAAAAGACTTTAAAATAAGAGAAGCATCAGATGGAAATGGTGGAACTTATGCGTCACTACGTGCAAGTGGATGTTTAGCAGACATGAAAGAAAGAGGAGTAAAATGGATATTTATTGGTAGTGTAGATAATGCATTATTAAAAATGGTTGATGTAACACTACTTGGAATGGCAATAGACCAAAATGTTCAAATAGCTTCAAAATCAGTAGTAAAAGCAAATCCACACGAAAGAGTAGGGGTATTCTGCAAAATGAACGGACACCCAAAAGTAATAGAATATACAGAACTTCCAGAAAAAATGGCAGAAGAAGTAGACAATGATGGAGAGCTAAAATATGGTGAGTCACACATCATGTGTAATTTATATACAATAGATGCAGTAGAAAAAATAAGTAATGAAATATTAATGTATCATAGTGCACACAAGAAAAATGCATATATAGACGAAGATGGAAAAGAAGTAATACCAACAGAACCAAATTCATACAAGTTTGAATCATTTATATTTGACGCATTTGAATTCTTTGATGATATTGCTATTCTTCGTGGAAAACGTGAAGATGACTTTGCGCCTGTAAAAAATAAAGAAGGTGTAGATAGTCCAAGAACAGCAAAAGAATTATATGAAAAATTTTATGCGAAACAAGCTGTTACAAAATAGCACAAAACAGAACCGGTACCAAATGATCAATGGAGGACAAATATGAAAAATTGTAAGATTAAAAATTTATATAATTTAGAAGAAACAATAGCTAAAGACTTATTAGAAAAATTTGAATATCCATGGGAAGCTTTACCTGAGATAAGCAAATTTATATTAGAAATAGGGCCAATGTTAGATAAAGACATTTATGAGCAAAAAGGTGAAAATATATGGATTGCAAAATCTGCTAATGTATATCCATCTGCATATATAAAAGGCCCAGCAATAATTGGCGAAAATGCTGAAGTTAGACATTGTGCATTTATTAGAGGCAATGCTATTGTAGGCAATAATGCAGTAGTAGGAAATTCTACAGAATTAAAAAATGTAATATTATTTAATAATGTTCAAGTACCACATTACAATTATGTAGGAGATTCTATATTAGGTTACAAATCTCATATGGGAGCAGGGTCAATAACATCAAATGTAAAATCAGATAAGAAATTAGTAATTGTAAAAAATGGAGAAGAAAAAATAGAAACAGGATTGAAAAAATTTGGAGCAATGCTTGGAGACTGTGTAGAAGTAGGATGTGGAAGTGTATTAAATCCAGGAAGTGTTATTGGAAAAAATACAAACATATATCCACTATCATCAGTAAGAGGAGTTGTACCAGAAAACAGCATATACAAGAACCAAAACGAAATAATAGTAAAAAAATAACTGCTTTTAACAATATTAAACAAAATGTCCAGTAATATAATATTTTGAAACACCGCGTAAGCGAGCAAATGAGCGAAGCGAATGCGAAATGGAGCAACTGTCAATAAATAAAATTGAAAGTTGCGACACCAAGGTGTGAAAAATATTATATTACTGGACATTTTGAATATTTTATATAAAAGTCGTATTTTTTTACATCTGTTGAGTTCCAGGTATAAAGTAATCTACCACTCCATAAATTAAAGCACCGATTATAGCGGCCATCCAAGAAATAGAATAACCAGCTACAAAATACTGTGTAAAATATAAAATAATAGCAGCTAAAGCAAATCCAACAAATCCTTTACCAAATGGACTTGCATGTAGACCTGTAAATTTGATTATTAAATAATCCATTATTGTTAAAACAACTGCAGCAAGAGCTAAAGACCATATATTGTTTATAGTAAAGTTAGGTGTAAAAAATGCTGTAATGGCCAAAACTATAGCAGCTGTAACTAATCTACCAACAATTTGCCAAACTGTAGAAGCACCTGTAGTGCTATTACTTTGAGAATTTGACATATCAAAAACCTCCTTATTAGTTTTTACAATTTTATTTTTTCAAGGTTATATCAATATTATTTACAACAAAAAAATAATTATACAAAAATCGTATAAATACCTAAAAAATGTGAAAAATATATATAAATTAAAATGGAGGAAATTTGATGCTAATAACATTTTTTAGAGCAATTGTATTATACATAATTGTATTAATAGTAATGAGATTAATGGGAAAACGCGAAATAGGGCAACTTCAACCATTTGAATTAGCAATTTCAATAATGATTGCAGATTTAGCAAGTTTACCAATGACAGAAACAGGAGTGCCAATATCAAATGGAATAATACCAATACTTGGATTATTAGTAATGCATCTTGTAATATCTATGTTGAATATGAAAAGCACAAAAATTAGAGAAATAATATGTGGAAAGCCTTCAATATTAATATTTAGGGGAAAGATAGATGAAGAAGTTCTTAAAAGAGAAAGGTTTACAATAAATGAGCTAGAAGAAAGGCTAAGAGACAATAATATATTTAATATAGGAGATGTTGAATATGCCGTTTTAGAAACAAGTGGACAAGTGACAGTAATTCCAAAACCAAATAAAAGACCTGCAACACCGGAAGATTTTGAGATTGAACCACAATATGAAGGAATTCCGTACGATTTAGTGGTTGATGGAAAGATAATGTATAAAAACTTAGAAAAATTAGGAAAAAATTATGTATGGCTACAAAAGCAAACCGAAAAATTTGGGATTAAACCAGAAGAAGCATTAATAGTGACAATTGATGGGAAAAATCAATTTTTTTGTCAGCCATTAAAAAAATAAAAAAAGGATGGTGGAGCAATGCTGAAAGAGACGGTGATATGTGTTATAATTGTAGCTTCTATTTTTTCATTAGATATGTTTACTCAAAATTATACAAATAAAATAACAAAAGATATAACAAAAATATTTGCAGAACTAAAAGAGTTAGCAATTGAAGAAAATAAAGACAAGATAGATAAAAAAATAACAGAATTAGATGAAATGTGGAATAAAAAACATGATAAGTTAGCCTGTTATATAGAACATGATGAACTTGAAAAAGTAGATACTGCTATAGTATCTGCAAAAAGTTATATCCAAACAGAAGATTATTCTTCTGCTGCTTCAGAATTTGATGTTGGAAAGTTCGTGCTTGAACATATTCAAGAAAAATATAAGTTTAATTTAGTTAATATATTTTAAATATATAAAAAACACATCTAAATCATATTAATAGATTTTTGATGTGGTATTATCTTACTTAATTAAACATGTTTCTTGCCATATCAAGAGTACAATTATGGTGAACAAGAATAGCCTATCTTACTTCATTATTTTTAGCCACAAGCGAAAGCTCATACTTAGTATTCATTTTAAGCATAGCTTTAATAATAGATTTATGGAGATTGAATTTATCGATTATTTCAATTCCAGTATCTTCTGAAATATTTCCGCACTCTAAAAGAAAAAGTATCATTTTCACTTCTTCTGGTAAAGCTTCGTGCTCATCAAATATGAAATGTTGGTTTTTCTTGCAAGCATTTAAAATAGATTTTTTTCCTAAAGAAAAAAATCTATTTTAAATGTCTTTATTTTCAGTAAATTTAGCTGCTGAAACAAAAATGCTATTTTTTGATTGATTTTGAAGTTCTCTATCCTATAAAAAGTTCGAATAGACATGTCGTTGGAGCCTACAACGGGAATTGAACCCGTGACCTCAGCCTTACCAAGGCTGCACTCTACCAACTGAGCTATGCAGGCAAATCAAAAATATTATAGTATATAAAAATAAAAAAAGCAATAGAAAACCCAAATTAATTATGCAATATTTTACATAAAAGCTTGATTTTTGAAGCAAAATAAACTATAATATTTCTGTATAATTGGAGAAAAAAGGAGAGAATAGAAAATGCAAGAAAACAAAAATCAAGAAATAGAATTAGATGAAAATCATTTAATACAAATAAGAAAAGATAAATTAAAAGAATTACAAGAACAAGGAAAAGATCCATTTGAAATAACAAAATTCAACAGAACAAATACAGCAGGAGAAATAAAATCAAAATATGAAGAATTCGAAAACAAAGATGTAACAGTAGCAGGAAGAATAATAGCAAAAAGAATAATGGGAAAAGCATCATTCTGTACAATACAAGACAGTGATGAAAAAATCCAAAGTTATGTAAGTATAAACGATTTAGGAGAAGAAAGCTACAAAGCATTCAAAACATGGGATATTGGAGATATTATAGGAATAACTGGTTTTGTATTTAAAACAAGAACAGAAGAAATATCTGTACATGCAAAAGAAGTAACATTATTATCAAAATCATTAAGACCATTACCAGAAAAATTCCATGGTTTAAAAGATGTAGATTTAAGATATAGACAAAGATATGTAGATTTAATAATGAATCCTGAAGTTAAAGAAACATTCAGAAAAAGAAGTCAAATTATTAGTGAAATAAGAAGAATATTAGATGAAAAAGGATATTTGGAAGTTGAGACTCCCGTATTAAATACTATATCAGGAGGAGCTACAGCAAGACCATTTGTTACACATCATAATACATTAGACATAGATATGTACCTTAGAATTGCTACAGAATTAAATTTAAAAAGATTAATTGTAGGGGGATATGACAAAGTATATGAAATTGGAAGAATATTTAGAAATGAAGGAATGGATATAAGACATAATCCGGAATTTACATCAATAGAATTATATTCTGCATATGAAAATTATCACGATATGATGGATATAACAGAAGAAATATTTAAAAGTTGTGCAATGAAAGTGTGTGGAACAACAAAATTAACATATCAAGGAACTGAAATTGATTTAGGTGGAAAATGGAAAAGAATTTCTATGATAGATTCAATAAAAGAAGCATGTGGAGTGAATTTTAATGAAATTAATTCAGATGAAGAAGCTGTAGCAATAGCAAAAGAAAGAAATATAGAAATTCCAGTAGGAAAAGAAACAAGAGGACATATAATAAGTTTATTCTTTGATGAATACGTTGAAAAGACAATAATTCAACCAACATTTATATATGATTATCCAGTAGAAATATCACCACTTGCCAAAAAAACACCAAAAGATCCAAGATTAACAGAAAGATTTGAGGCATTTATAGGAGGAAGAGAATATGGAAATTCATTCTCAGAACTAAATGATCCAATAGATCAATATGAAAGATTTAAAGAAGAAATTGCAGCAAGAGAAAATGGAGATGAAGAAGCTGGAATGATGGATGAAGATTATATTAATGCACTTGAATATGGTATGCCTCCAACAGGTGGACTTGGAATAGGAATCGATAGATTAGTTATGCTATTAACAGATTCTGCATCAATAAGAGATGTATTACTATTTCCAACAATGAAACCATTAAATTAATATATAGGGAGTTAATAATGATTTTAGAAAATAAATTAAACATTACAGACCCAGCAGAATTGGCTAGAGAAGAAGAAAAAATTAGTAAAAAAAGAGCAAAGAAAATGTTTGATACAGAATATTTAAATACACTAGATGCAGGAACATTTCAATCTTTAAAAGCAATTCATAAATATTTATTTGAAGAAATATATGAATTTGCAGGAGAAATAAGAAAAGTAAATATAGCAAAGGGGAATTTTAGATTTACCCCTCTTGCTTACATTGAAGAAGCTGTTAAAAATATTGAAAAAATGCCCCAATCAACATATGAAGAAATAATAGAAAAATATGTAGAAATGAATATTGCACATCCATTTAGAGAAGGAAATGGAAGAAGTACAAGAATTTGGCTAGACCTAATATTAAAGAAGGAACTTCACTTAGTAGTTGATTGGAGCAAGGTTGATAAAACAGATTATTTGCTTGCAATGGAACGCAGCCCGATAAAAGATACAGAAATTAAAGACCTATTAAAACAAGCTTTAACTAATAAAACAAATGATAGAGAAGTATATATGAAAGGTATTGATAACAGCTATTTATATGAAGGTTATCTATCATTTAAAACAGACGAAGTATAATAAAAGAAAATTCAGGGGAAGATAGGAGCAATATATGTTTGGATTTAATATAGATAAAAGAACATTATATATAATAATTGGAATATTGGTAGTAATATCATTAATGAGTTATGGAACAAGTGGAATATTTAGTTTGATATTATCAATACCAGCAGTATTGTTAGCAATAACAGTACACGAGTTTGGTCATGCATTTGCAGCATACAAATTAGGAGATGATACACCTGTAAGACAAGGTAGATTAAGCTTAAACCCATTTGACCATGTTGATCCATTAGGATTAGCAATGTTATTATTTGCACATATAGGATGGGGAAAGCCAGTAGAAATAGATCCAAGAAATTATAATAGAAATATTTCAGTAGAAAAAGCAGATGCAATAGTATCATTTGCAGGACCATTAATGAATTTTATTACAGCAATAATATTTGCACTAATTTATTGTGCAATAATAAAATTTGCAGGAGCAGGCTTTTTATTAAATAAAGTAGGAACAATAATAATAGCAATAGTAGCAAGTATTATTACAATGAATATAGGTCTTGGAGTATTTAACTTAATACCATTACCACCATTAGATGGTTCAAAAATATTTTTGCCAATACTACCAAGAAATGCAAAAACATGGTTTATAAATAATCAACAAATATTTTATTTTATATTTTTAATTATATGGATAACAGGAATTGCAGGAAGACTAATTTCACCACTTATAGATTCAATGACAGAAGGAATATTAGGATTAGCAATGAGAATATTTGGATTATTATAAAATTAGGAGAAATATAAATGACAAAAAAAGATATAATAGTTTTAGGAATAGAATCAAGTTGTGATGAAACTTCTGTTGCCGTTGTAAAAAACGGTAGAGAAGTTTTATCTAATATAATAGACACACAAATAAAAATTCATGAGCAATATGGAGGAGTAGTTCCGGAGATTGCATCAAGAAATCATATAGAAGCAATATCAAGAGTTGCCAAAACAGCGATTGAAGAAGCAAATATGAAATTGAAAGATGTAGATGTAATAGCACCAACATATGGACCAGGATTAGTAGGAGCGTTGTTAGTAGGAGTATCATATGGAAGAGGACTAGCATATGCACTAAATAAACCATTAGTAGGAGTAAATCATTTAGAAGGACATATTGCTGCAAATTACATAACACATCCAGATTTAGAACCACCATTTTTATGTATGTTAACATCAGGTGGAAATACACAAATAGTGTATGTAAAAGACTATTGTGATATGGAAGTACTAGGCAGAACACGTGATGATGCAATAGGAGAGGCTTTTGATAAAGTTGCAAGAGTAGTTGGCTTAGGCTATCCAGGAGGACCAAAAGTTGATAAATTAGCACAGCAAGGTCAACCAAGCATAGACTTCCCAAAAACACATTTTGAAAACTTGGATTTTAGTTTTAGTGGAATAAAAACTGCAGTAATAAATTTGCATCATAAAAATCCGGATGTAAGCAAAGAAGATTTGTGTATGAGTTTTGAAAAGGCTGTAACAGAAGTGTTAATAGAAAACATTACAAAGGCAATAGAACAAACAGGAATCAAAAAAGTTGTACTAGCAGGTGGAGTATCAGCAAATACTCATATTAGAAGTGAATTTGAAAAACTAGAAAAACAAGGAATAAAAATATATAAACCAGATTTAAAACTTTGCACAGATAATGCAGCAATGATAGGAGCAGCAGGATATTATAGATATCTAAATGGAGATATTTCAGAAAATACATTAAATGCAGTACCAAACTTGAAAATTGGAGAATAGAAAAGGAAAAATAATATGTCAATATTTGTAATAGGAGACCTTCACTTATCATATAGAGTGCCAAAACCAATGGACATATTTGGAGATAATTGGTCAGGTCATGAAGAAAAAATAAGAAAAGATTGGATAGAAAAAGTAAAAGAAGATGACTTGGTTGTTTTGCCAGGCGATTTTTCGTGGGAAACATATTTGGAAAACACAAAATTAGATTTTGAATATTTAAATAGTTTGCCAGGGAAGAAATTGATGCTAAAAGGCAACCATGATTATTGGTGGACGACTTTGACAAATATGAGAAAATTTTTAAAAGACAATAACTTTAATAATATAGATTTTTTATATAATAATAGTTACGAATTTGAAGATAAAATTTTATGTGGTACTAGAGGCTGGAGTATTACAGATGAAGGTACTGATGAAAAATTAATAAATAGGGAACTTATCAGATTAGAATTGTCTTTGCAAGATGGAGTAAATAAGTTTGGAAAAGATAAAGAGATAATAGTGTTTATGCATTATCCTCCTATAACAAAGGCAAAAATTGAACTTGAGCAAGAGGCTAAGTTTGTAGAGCTTATGAAAAAGTATAATGTTAAAAGATGTTATTATGGTCATCTGCATGGTGCTTCTATAAATGATGCTGTTCAAGGTGAAGTTGAAGGTATTCAGTTTAAACTTGTGAGTGCTGATGGATTAGATTTTAAATTAGAAAAAATTAGATAGATTATAATATTTTAAAGAATTGATAATATTTGTGAATTTTATAAAAAAGTCCCAATTTGGGACTTTTTTTGTTGATTTTTGAAAACACATATAGTAAAATGTAGACATAAGGAAAAAGAGGGAAAAATATGAAATTTGGATTATCAGAAGAAACATATGAAGAAATGCTAGAAAAAAGAAAAAAAGTTTTAGCTAAGGCAACAGAAAGACTAAAAGAAGCATTAAATGAAAAAGAAACAGAAATAGCAATAGATGGAACATTACACAGATTTGAATTTACATTTGAATTAGCATGGAAAACAATGAAAGATTTAATGGAATACAATGGAATAATTGAAACTACAGGAAGTCCAAGAGAAGTTTTAAGAACAGCATTTCAAAACGGATTAATTGAAGATGGAGAAACATGGATCAATATGATGTTAGCTAGAAATAGCTTATCTCATCTATATGATGAAGAAACATCTAGAAAAATATATAAAGATATAAAAGAAAAATACATTGTATTAATAGAAAAATTAAATGAAACATTGGAAAAGCAAATTTAGTAGAGGAGTAACAATGTTAGACCTAAACAAAGATGTAAAATATGTAAAAACAGTAGGCCCAAGCAGGGTAAAACTACTGAATAAATTAAAAATATATACATTAAAAGATTTAATAGAATACTATCCAAGAGACTATGAAGACAGAAGTAAGCCAAAAAACTTATATGAATGTATAGATGGAGAAGAAGTCTTAATAGAAGCAATGCCAACAGGGCGAATCAGCGAAATGCACAAAGGCAGAATGACAATAAGCAGACTAATTGTAAAAGACCAAACAGGAACATGTTATATAACATGGTTCAATCAAGGATATTTAAGAGACAAATTTCAACCTGGGAGAATGTACAGATTTTTTGGGAAAATATCAAACAAAAGTGGAAGATTAGAAATGAATTCGCCTGTATATGACGAAATAGACCAAAGTAAAAATACAGGAAAAATTATTCCAATTTATCCATTAACATATGAGTTAAAACAAACAACATTAAGACGAATCATAGAAAATGGGCTTTTAGAAGTAAAAGGACAATTGCCAGAAACATTGCCAGAATACATATTAAAAGAAAATAATTTATGGGATATAAACAATACAATTGAAAGAATACACTTTCCAGTAGAGTTTTCAGATTTTAATAAGGCGAGAGAAAGACTAGTATTTGAAGAGCTACTTACAACACAATTAGCATTATTGAAATTAAAAAATAATTATGAACACGAAACAGATGGAATACAATTTAGTAAAGATGTATATATGTCAGATGTAATAAACATTTTGCCATTTAAATTAACAAAAGCACAACTACGAGTATTAGAAGAAATTGATAAAGATATGGAAAGCAACAAGCCAATGAATAGACTTCTACAAGGAGATGTTGGTTCAGGAAAAACAGTAGTAGCAATGATAGCAGCATATAAAGCAGTAAAATCAGGATATCAAGCAACAATAATGGCGCCAACGGCAATACTTGCAAGTCAGCATTTAGAAAGTTTTCAAGGAATATTAGAAGAACTTGGAATAAGAGTAGAGCTATTAATTTCAAGTGTTACTAAAAAGAAAAAAGCCGAAATATTAGAAAAACTGCAAAATGGAGAAATAGATATATTAATAGGAACACATGCAATATTAGAGGAAAATGTAGTATTCAAAAATTTAGGATTAGTTGTAACAGATGAGCAACACCGTTTTGGAGTAAAACAAAGAGGAACTATAGCATCTAAAGGGCAAAATCCAGATGTAATTGCAATGTCTGCAACACCAATTCCAAGAACACTTGCATTAATATTGTATGGAGATTTGGATATATCAATAATAGATGAACTTCCACCAAACAGAAAGAAAATTGAAACATATGCAGTTAGAAAAAATATGGAAGAAAGAGTAAACAATTTTATAAGAAAACAAATAACAGAAGGCAGGCAGGCATATATAGTATGTCCATTAGTTGAAGAAAACGAAGATATGGAGGGCTTGCAATCAGTAATTGAACTTGCAGAAAAATATCAAAAAGAAACATTTAGTGAATATAAAGTAGCATATTTACATGGAAAAATGAAACCAAAAGAAAAAGATGAAATAATGGAAAAATTTAAAAATGGTGAAATTCAAATTTTGATTGCAACAACTGTAATAGAAGTTGGAGTTAATGTACCCAATGCAAGTATTATGGTAGTAGAAAATGCAGAAAGATTTGGATTAGCACAATTGCACCAATTACGTGGAAGAGTAGGAAGAGGCGAATATCAATCATATTGCATTTTAAAATACGAAGGAAATAGTGAAACAATAAGACAAAGGATGAAAGTAATGTGTGATACAAATGATGGATTTATAATTTCTGAAAAAGACTTGGAACTTAGAGGTTCAGGCGACTTTTTCGGAACAGAACAACATGGACTTCCAGAATTTAAAATTGCTAATTTGTTTGAAGATATAGCAGTTTTGAAAAAGGTCCAAAAATTAGCTTTAAAAATTATGGAAGATGATCCATTACTTGAAAAAGAGAAAAATGCAAAACTAAATGACTTGGTAAAAGAGAAGTTTAGTTCAAGAATAGAAATTTAAATTATTGCTATTGCTGGTACAGGAACAGCGATTGGCAGAGAAAAGGATGTTGATATTATGTTACAAATAATTGGAAGATTAATAGGTGTACTTATTTTATTAGCTGGTGTAATTTTGGTTTATGATGCTAGAATTATTACTAAAAAAGCTTTTGGGTTTGGTGATCAAAATGAGGCTACAAGTGGCTTCAAAATTTTGGGTGCTATACTTGCTATGGTTGGTGGATTGATAGTTTTCTTTTGCTAGGAAACTAATTAATATTTTGATATAAATTGACAATATAGATTGAATATGGTATTATGTAACATATTTAATCTATATTTTTATAATTTATTAATTCAAATTTTAATACAAACTTTAATAAAACAACAAATATTACTCAAAAGAAAGGAGGAATATTGTGAATTTAGATCTCTTAAAAAACATAGCAGAACAAATCAAAGACAATGACAATGTAAAAGAATTTATGCAAGATTTATCAGAAAGCTTAGAAAATAAAAATAAGCAAAATCAAGAGTTACAAGAAGATAGAAAAGAAGGACATTTATATTTAGTAACAGAAGATAGAAATGGCGAAGTTTATTTGTGGGATTTTACAGATAAACCGGAACATGAATTTAAAGAAGTAATAACGTCTGAAGAATTATTAAAAGTAGCAAAAGAAGGAGCAATGCTTCAATATAAAGATGGAAAATATGAGTTATATTCAGAAAATGGGTATGATATATTAGAAGAAGCGGAAAAATAGAAAAAATAACATTGGAAAGGAGAATGAAATTGAAAAAAACAACTGAAATAAAGACTATAGATAAAGTAGTTAATAAATACCAGGAAGTATTTATTAACAAAGAAGATAATGCCTTAAAAAGACAGAAAAAGATATTAAAAAAACTAAAGAAATCAGAAAAAGAAATTGAAAATGGAGAAGGAATTGAATCAGATATTGCATTTGAGGAGTTGAGACATAAGTTTGGATATTGAAAAATACACAGTAATAATTACACCAACAGCATATAGAGAAATTAATAGAATATATGAATATTTAGAATTTGAACTCTATGCTGAAAATGCAACAAAAGAATTAATGAAAAATATTGAAGAAAAGATACAACAATTGAAAGAAATGCCAAAAATATATCCCAAAATTGAAATTTCAAATGAATTACAAAGAGAGTATAGAAGAATAATTATAAACAATTATATAATATTATACACAATAGAAGAAGACAATAAGCGAGTATTTATTTCTCATATGTATTACAGAAGAAAAAATTATTTTGATAATAAATAGAAAGGGTAAAAAATGAGTAGAAAAAGAAACAAAAGAAATAATTTAAGTGAACTAATAATATTAATATGTATAGCAATCATAATAGGAATAACAGGATACTTTGGAGTAGGAACACAAGACAACAACTCAAATAAAACTAATGAAACAAATACTGTAACAACATCAAATTCAACATCAATAAGTTTAGAAAGTATTCCAGAATACAATCAAAGTCCATACATAGAAATAAATAATAATAAACCATCATTTACTGAAAGCGAATATACGACAAAAGCATTTGAAACATATAGTGAGTTAGACTCACTGGGAAGGTGTGGAGTAGCATATGCAAATATATGCAAAGAAATAATGCCATCAGAAAATGAAAAAAGAGGAGCAATTTCAAGTGTAAAACCAACTGGTTGGCAAACAGCTAAATATCCAGGAACAGTGGATGGAAATTATTTGTATAATAGATGTCATTTAATAGGCTATCAATTAGCTGGAGAAAATGCAAATGCCAAAAATCTAATTACAGGAACTCGATATATGAATGTGGAAGGGATGTTACCATTTGAAAATAAGATAGATGAATATATAGATAAAAACCCTAAAAATCATGTACTATATAGAGTAACGCCTATTTTTGAAAAACAAAATTTGGTTGCAAATGGGGTACAAATGGAAGCATATTCTGTAGAAGACAAAGGGAGTGGAGTATGTTTTAATATATATGTTTATAATGTACAACCAGGGGTTGAGATTGATTATCTAACAGGAAATAGCAAATTAGTTAAATAAAGAAAGAATCTGTTTTTATGCAGGTTCTTCTTTTTGACTGTGGGACAACGGATATAGAACATTTGGTACCGTTAAGAACCGGTCCCAACGGTGCAGAATTTTTAGAAAGTGCGGTCAGTATATTGACAACATATTTTTTATGTGATAATCTAGTATTGAAAACTAGATAGGTGCAAAAGATAATAGACAGCAAAATAGAAAGGAAATGTATAATGGAAAGAGAAAGATATTTTAATGCGATAGAATTTAAGGATATCAAAGGAATAATATACAATTCAGCTAAGCAATATGCAAAAAATACAGCTTTTATATTAAAACATAAAAAAGAAGATAAAAAAGTTACATATGAAAATATTACATATAAGAAATTATTACAAGATATCAATGCATTTGGAACAAAATTATATGAAATGGGATTTAAAGACAAAAGAATAGCTATAGTAGGAAGAAATAGATATGAATGGGTAATTACTCATTTATCAAATTTATTAGGTGGAATTGTATCTGTTCCTCTAGATAAAGAATTACAAGTTGATGAGCTAGAAAGTTGCTTAGAAAGAAGTAAAGCTGATGTTGTAGTTTTTGATGAAAAATACATAGAGAACATAGAAGAAATAAAAAGTAGAGGTAATACAAGTTTACAAGAATATATTTGTATGTCAGAAAAAGAAGGTTATAAGAATTTTTGGGATTTAAAAGCTCAAGGAGAAGATTTAGTAAAACAAGGAGAAAAAGAATATATTCAAAATAAAATTGATGAAGATAAAATGGGAATTTTATTGTTTACATCTGGAACAACATCAAAATCAAAAGCAGTAATGTTATCTCAACATAATATAGCATCAAATGTATATGCAATGCAATTAGTAGAAAGATTTTTACCAACAGATGTAAATTTAGCGTTTTTGCCATTCCATCATATATTTGGTTCAACAGAAATGATAGTAATGTTATCTGCAGGAATTGCAACAGCATTTCCAGATGGATTAAGATATGTGGCACAAAATTTAAGAGAATATAAAGTTTCTTTATTTGTTGGAGTTCCACTACTTGTAGAGGCTATATATAGAAATATAGAAAAAGAAATAGAAAAACAAGGAAAAACTAAAACAATTAAATTTGCTAAAAAAGTAAGCAAAGCATTATTAAAATGCCATATTGATGTAAGAAGAAAAATGTTCAAACCTGTATTAAATGCATTAGGTGGAGAGATGAGATTTATTATATCAGGAGGAGCTCCATTAGATAAAGAAGTTGCAAAAGGATTTAATGATTTAGGAATCGAGTTAGTACAGGGATATGGGCTAACAGAAACAGCACCTGTAATTGCGGCAGAAAATGCATATAAAAAGAGAAGTGGTTCAATAGGATTTCCAATGGATAATGTAGAACTAGAAATAGTAGATAAAGACGAAAATGGAATTGGAGAACTTCGTGTAAAAGGCCCAAATGTAATGCTTGGATATTATGAAAATGAAGAAGAAACAAATAAAGTTATAAGAGATGGATGGTTCTATACAGGAGATTTAGGATATATTGATAAAGATGGATTTATATTCTTAACAGGTAGACAAAAAGATATGATAGTTTTAAAAAATGGTAAAAAAGTATTTCCAGAAGAATTAGAAACTTTAATAAACAGACTTGATTTAGTAAAGGAATGTATAGTTTATGGAATGCCAGATGAAAAAGATAAAAATGACTTAAAATTATCAGTAAAAATAGTGTATAATACGGATATTGCAAAAGAAAAATATCCAGATGCAACAGAAGAAGAGTTAAGAAAAATTATATGGGAACAAATAAAAGAAATAAATAAGACATTTCCACCATATAAATATATCAAAAATATGATTTTAACTGATAAAGAACTAATAAAAACAACAACACAAAAAGTAAAAAGACAAGAAGAAATAAAAAGAATACTAGGATCTAAATAATAGGTCCTAGTTCTTTTTTTCTATTTTTTTCTCATTTGGAACAATTATATTTTTTGGGTTTTTGTCTTTGCTTTTTGGTTTTGCAGCATTAATATGTTCATATACTGGAGAAATTTCTAAGTTTGAACCATCTCCATTAACAACTTCAATTTCTTTTTTATTCTCATTTTTATCAGCCATATCATACACTCCTTATCAAATTTTTAATATCTTATCATAAAACATAAAAAATGTAAATAATAAATTATTGAAAAAATTGGTAAAATATGATAATATAAGCAAAAGGTTGTCAAAAGGAGAAAGAAGATGAATATTCAAAAAAATCAAGAATATATAGTAGAAATAATAGACAATGGATACGAAGGAGAAGGAATTGCCAAAATAGATGGTTTTACAGTATTTGTACCAGGAACAATAAAAGGAGAAAAAGTAAAAATTCTAATTGTAAAAGTACTAAGTTCTCATGCATTTGGTAAAGCATTAGAGATATTAGAATCTTCAGAAGCAAGACAAGAAGCAGATTGTTCAACATATAAAAGATGTGGAGGTTGCAATTTAAGACATATAAAATATGAAGAAACATTAAAAATGAAACAAAATGCAGTTCAAAGTTTAGTAAATAAAACATTGAAAAATAAGGTAGAAGTGCAAAAAACAATCGGAATGGAAAATCCATTTCATTATAGAAATAAAGCACAATATCCAATAGGGATAAATAAAGAAGGAGAAGCTGTAATTGGAGTGTTTGCGCAAAGAACTCATGAAGTTATACCTATGGAAAAATGTTTGATTCAAAATCCGAAATCAGAAGAAATAGCAAAGTTTGTTTTACAATTTATCAAAGACAATAAAATAAGTGTTTATAATGAGAAAACAGGTAAAGGCTTGTTTAGACATATTGTAATAAAAGTTGGAATTAAAACAAATGAAATTATGTGCATATTAGTAGTTAATGGAAAATCAATTCCAAAAGAGACCAAACTAATTGAAGAGCTTACAACAAAATTTCCACAAATAAGAACGATTGTTAAAAATATAAATATAAAAAATACAAATGTAATACTAGGAAAAGAAAATATTAATATATATGGAAATGGTTATATTCAAGATATTTTAGGAGAATATACTTTTAGAATTTCACCATTATCTTTTTACCAAGTAAATCCAGTTCAAGCAGAAAAGTTATATAACTTGGGTGTTGAAATGGCTCAAATAACTAAACAGGATACAGTTTTTGACCTATATTGTGGAATAGGCACAATTACTTTGTTTATGTCAAAATATGCGAAAAAAGTTTATGGTATAGAAATTGTAGAAGAGGCAATTAAAGCTGCTAAAGAAAATGCTAAAATGAATAAGGTGGACAATACTGAGTTTTATGCAGGTGATGTTGAAATCGTTTTAGATAATTTAATTAATAATAAAGGGATTTTTGCTGATATTGTTATGTTTGATCCTCCTAGAAAAGGTCTTGATAGAAATAGTATTAATAATATTTTGAAGATTAAACCTAAGAAGATTGTTTATATTAGTTGCAATCCTGCTACTTTGATTAGAGATTTGACCTTTTTTGAAGATCAGTATGATATTAAAACTATTGTGCCTGTTGATATGTTTCCTTTTACAAGTAATGTGGAGTGTTGTTCGGTGCTGCAACTAAAACAAGGCATATGAAATATTGAGAACTGTTCTTTAAAAATAATGCGAAAAATTATGTTAAATATTGGAAGATAAAGGAGCAATTTATAAAAATAGTGATTATACTGAGATAAAAAATGGAGAATTTAGAATAATAGGAAAAGTTCTAGAAAAAGTTCCTGTAGGAGAAAAAGTGTTGCATTTAAAAATTGGATTATGTAATTCAAACATAATTTAGATGTTCAGGAAGGAATAAGATAAAAAATGAAAGAAATAGTAATTGCTTCAGGAAATAGGGGAAAAATTGAAGAGGCACAAGAAATATTAAAAGAATTTAAAATTATATCAATTAAAGAATTAGGAATAGATATAGATGTAGAAGAAGATAAAGAAACATTCGAAGAAAATGCAATAAAGAAAGCAGAAATAATAGCCCAAAAGCTTGAAGGAAAATTGTGTATAGCAGATGATTCTGGAATAGAAATAGAATATTTAGGTGGATTCCCAGGAGTAAAAACAAAAAGATGGCACAATGGAACAGATAGAGAAAGAAATCTTGCAATATTAGAAAAAATGCAAGGAGTACCAAGAGAAAAAAGAAAAATAAATTTTATTACTGCTATAGCATTATCAAATGGAGAAAAAACAATATGTAAAAAAGGAATTATCTCAGGATATGTAGCTGAAGAGATTAGAGGAGAAAATGGATTTGGATTTGATGAAATATTTGAATTAAAAAATGGAAAAACTCTAGCAGAATTATCAAATGAAGAAAAAAATGCAATAAGTGCAAGAAGAATAGCATTAGAAGAGATAAGAAAAGAGCTTGACTAATATTGCATTTGACATAAAAATGTGCTATAATAAAAAAGTATATTTTTAGAAACCAAAAGTATAACTGGAGGTTTCAAGACCTCCAACTTAATTTTAGGAGGTAGAAAAATGGATAACAAATGGAAGTTTAAGGCAATACGGGTAATGAGGCAAAGAGTATATTTCTTTAATTCAGAAGGAATCTATACTGATATATCTATAATCGAAGCAATGAAGATGAAATTAGAAGAGTTACAATTCGATTATATCAATAGGCAATACTATTGTTCAGACAGAGAAGGTGCAGAAGCTAGAGCAATTGCTTGTTTAAAAGAAGGAGATACAATAGATAAATTAGAAAAAGACATTGAGAAATTTAATGAGATTTCTAAATTAAATAGCAAAGATTTTAAATTAACCAATGTAGTTTACAAAGTTTATAGAGGAAAACTTTATTACTTCAATGATGAAGGAGTATATTCCTGTTTAAAAACAGAAGAAATATTACCAACAGATATAGCAATAGAAAATGTAAAAATTGTGAGAGGAAGAAGTATTACTTGCTGTTGCTATAATTCAGTGAGAATAGGAAGTTTGTTGGGAATAAAAAGTTACATTACTTTTAGAAGAGCATTTGGTAAACTTAAATTAGGGGACACGGTAGAAACATTAAAATACTATTGTGAAAATGATGTGGATTCAGAAAGATCACATAAGCCAGAAGGTCTACAGAGATTTATTACCAAAATAGAATATCCTAAATTTGTATGTATACCGGGAAATACAGATAAAAAAGGCACATTTGATTATATCTATGTAGATATAAATATAGTAACTAATTGGGAAAAAGATAGAATGACATACATAAAAGAAAATCAAAAAAAAATAAAACAATTAGTTTTTGATAGAATCGAAGATGCTAAAGCATTTGAAAAATACGGTATAACAACTGAGGACTTAAAAGTAAAGAAAGTAACATTAAATAACAAAACTAGTATGCTTTATTATGTTTTAGAAAAGAAAAATGCGTAATCCATTAGGACAACCCTACAATGTAGGGTTGTTTTATTTTGCTTATTGTGATATAGTTAGCAATAGAAAAAAGGAGAAGAATATGGGAAACATAGTACTATTAGATGATTTAACAATAAACAAAATAGCTGCAGGAGAGGTAATAGAAAGACCAGCAAATGTAGTAAAAGAATTAGTAGAAAATTCAATAGATGCAGGAGCAACAAAAATAATAATAGAAATAAAAAATGGTGGAAAAACTTTAGTAAAAATAGTAGATAACGGAAAAGGAATATCTGCAAATGATATCCCACTATCACTTGAGAGACATGCAACAAGTAAAATAAGAAAAATAGAAGATTTAGAGCATACATATTCCATGGGATTCAGAGGCGAGGCCTTAGCAAGTATTGCATCAATATCAGAACTTACAATGACGACAAAAACTGCAGAAGAAAATGGAACAAAAATTACGGCAGAAGCAGGAGAAATACTAGAAGTAGAAGAAATTGGAATACCAGTAGGCACTACAATTATGGTTGAAAAATTATTTTTTAATACGCCTGTAAGATACAAATTTTTGAAAAATGATGCTACAGAATTTAGATACATAAAAGAATGGGTTCAAAAAACAGCATTAGTAAATTCAGATATAGCATTTAAATTAATAAATGACGGAAAAATAGTATTTCAAACTAATGGAAATGGAAACATTAGAGATATTATTTATCTTTTATATGGAAAAGAAATCGAGAAAAATTTACTAGATGTAAATTATGAAAGTGAAGGAATAAAAGTTACAGGAGTAATAGGAAACACTACAATAGCAAGAGATAACAGGAAAAGTCAGATATTATATCTAAATAAGAGAAATATCAAAAATCAAATTTTAACAAATAGTGCGGATCAAGCATTTAAAGGTGCTACAGGAATTGGAAAATACGGATTTTTCATTTTAAATTTAGAAATGCCAGCAAACTATTATGATGTAAATGTTCATCCTACAAAAATGGAAGTAAGATTTAATGACGAAAATAAGCTTTACAAAGTATTTTATCATGCAATAAAAAGTTCAATGCTAAATGGTGAATTTTTAGATAATGATGAAAAAGAGCAAAAGAAAGAAAATTATATAGAAAACGAATTAGAATTTTTGACAAACAAATTCAAAAATGATACACCAGCAGAACTAATAAACAGAGAAAATAAAAGAGAAATAGAATACAAATATATTGGAATTTTATTTAGAACATTTATAATAATAGAAATTGGAGAGGATATGTTCCTAATAGACCAACATGCTGGACATGAAAGAATATTGTATGAACAAATAAAAGAAAATTATAAAAATCATATTCAAAACAATAGTCAATTAATGCTAATTCCAGAAGTTTATAATTTATCACATAAAGAAATTGAATTTGTAAAAGAAAATATTGAACTTTTTAGAAATACAGGTTTTGACATTGAACTATTTGGAGAAGATTCTGTAAAAATTAGTGGAATTCCAGACATTGAATATAAAGTTAACAAAAATAGGATGTTTTTAGATGTATTAGATGAGATGCTTACAACTGAAAGAACTGCAATAAAAGATATTGAAGAACGATTTATTGCAACAGTTGCTTGCAAGGCTGCTGTAAAGGCTAATATGGACTTGACTAGACAAGAAGTCGACAGTTTAATTCAAAGATTGTTAAAATTAAAAAATCCTTTTACTTGTCCTCATGGTAGACCTACAACCATAAAGTTTAGCAAGAATGAGTTGTTTAAATAGATAAAATATGTTATAATATTAACGAGTTCAAAATAAATTGAACGGAGTAAAATATCAATGTAGCAAATGCTAGGAGGAAAAAAAAATGCGGAAAAGTATTAAAATTGAAATGACAACAATTGAAAAATGGGCAAGATCAACAAATTATGAAAGGCGAATGATTGCGGCAGAATTGCCAATTCCAGGAGTAATTTTAGAGAAATTAGCAAAAGATGAATCTTGCCGAGTTCGTTGGACAGTTGCTTTAAATCCCAATACTCCGGTAGGAGCATTGAAGAGGTTAGCAGAAGACGAGGATCCAAGTGTAAGAAGAAATGTGGTTTGTAATGCAAAACTTCCTGAAAACATACTTGGAAAATTAGCCAAATCCGATTTTGATGAAGGGGTGCGAGAAAATGCCACTGAAAGAATTGGAAGTTTAAAAATACTTGATGAGTTATCAAGTGATGAATCAGCGGCAATAAGAGGAGCTGTTGCTAGAAATCCAAAAGCTCCTAAAAAAGTACTGGCTAGATTGGCAAAGGACAGTTCAAGAAGTATAAGAGAAGATGTTGCAAAAAATCCAAATGTTCAAGAAGATGTGCTTGAAGGATTAGCAGATGATGAATCAAAATTTGTGCGAGTAGCTGTAGCATCAAGAAGTACTAATCCAGAAATACTTGCTAAGTTGGTAAAGGATGAATCAGAAATAGTAAGAATGGAAGTGCTTGAAAATGCTAATTTGCAAGAAGAACTTTTGAAAGAACTGGCAAGTGATAAATCAGCAAATGTACGAATAGCAGTAGCTTATAATACTAAAAATTCAGAGATATTTGCAAAATTAGCAAATGATAAGAATGAAGAAGTAAGAGCTGCGGTAGCAAAAAATACTGAAGATTTAAAGCTTATTGTTGAATTATCTAGAGACTATTCTGAAGAGGTACGAAGCAATGTTGTTGATAATTATAGGACACCAGTGGATTTGCTTGTTGAGTTAGCAAAAGATGATTCGGAATGCGTTCGGGCATTTGTAGCAAGTAATAAAGCCATACCAAAAAAGGTATGCAGAAAATTAGCTAAAGATAGCAGCGAATGGGTTAGAGATTCTGCAGAGAGACAACTTGGGAAACAATGGTGGTAAATTTAATATTTTTCTAAATGATAGGGTGGAAAGTTTTCTGCCCTATTATTTTTTGTATATTTTCAACTCAAAATGGAGAAAATATCAAAAAATAAAAAGAGAGGAAAAAATGACCAAAAAGACAATAACTATCATAATTGTAATATGTATAAGTTTGATATTTT
Organism: uncultured Clostridia bacterium; assembly: GCA_934155625.1. Classification (GTDB taxonomy): domain Bacteria; phylum Bacillota; class Clostridia; order TANB77; family CAG-508; genus CAG-269. Next base: position 16,711 of record CAKPHD010000007.1, on the reverse strand, counting down.
GTACCAGAGTAGAAGCATCAACCAAAAGAGAACGGAATAGAAAACTTTCCAAGTACGTATCAACCATACTTGAATGAAATACACAAAAATCATCCTAATTGGAGTTTTACAGCAATGTATACGAATCTAGATTGGAATAATGTAATACAACAAGAAAGTCAATTTGGAAAAAATTTAGTACCAAAGACATATTCTGACAATTGGAAAAATACAACACCTGGGCAATACAATGTAGAAGTTGACAGTGGATGGGTAGATTCTTCAGAACTAGCCGTGAAATATGCAATGGATCCGAGAAACTTTTTAAATGAAGTGCGAATTTTTCAATTCGAAACATTATCATATAATTCTAGTGCTAATGGCATAAATAGTATTGAAAAAATATTATATGGAACAGAATTTTATCAAAACAAAGTATCATACTTAGACAATAAAGGAAATATGATAAATACAAATGAAACATATTCGGAATTAATATTAAGAGGGGGACAAAAATCGGATGTAAGCACATATCATTTAGCATCAAGAATAAAGCAAGAAGTTGGCCCTTTTTTATCACATAGTTCTATAAGTGGAAATGTATCTGGATATGAAGGATTATACAATTTTTACAACATAGGTGCTACGAGTTCAGCAGAGCCAATGGGGGCAATAAAAAATGGACTTCAATTTGCAAAAGATGGAAAAGGTGCAAGTCAAGCAACTAAAAATAAATATTTAATTCCGTGGAATAATAAAGAAAAAGCGATTTCAGGTGGAGGAATTTTTATAGGTTCAAGTTATATACAGGTTGGACAAAATACAGTGTATTTGCAAAAATTTGATGTAAATGATGATAGAGGAAGTAATTTGTTTTCTCATCAATATATGACAAATGTATTAGCTCCATATAATGAAGCAAAATCAATATATAAAGGATATCAAAAAAATGGTATATTAGATTTACAAATTTCGTTTATTATTCCTATTTATAATAATATGCCAGATATTCAATACGAAAGCCCGAATATCAATTCAAATAATTATGTGGCAGATAATACAAAAGTTTATTGTAATGCTACAAATGTAAACCTAAGAACAGGTCCAAGTACATCTTATGAAGTAATAACAATGCTTAGCAAAGATGCAAAAATGACTAGAATTGCAAAAAGTATAAGTAATGGAGAAAGATGGGATAGAGTTCAGTTAGAAAATGGTATGGTTGGATATATTTTTCAAACTTATGTAACAGAAATGCCTGCATATAATAAGGTTACAGGAATTAATTTAGATAAAGAAGAATTATATATTTCAATAGGAGAAAATTTAAAAATTAATGCATATATTGAACCAGCTAACGCAAATAATACTAAAATTAATTTTAAAAGTGGTAATGAAAAAATTGCTACAATAGACGAAAATGGAGTAATTACAGCACAAAAAGAAGGAGAAACAATTATTTATGCAATTTCTGAAGAAAATGAAAATATAAAAGCAAAATGTAAAATAACAGTAGTAAGAAAAATGCAAGAAGCGGAGGTTCAATTTACTGCTCCATTAATTTTAAATAATTTAGATGTGAGTGGAATAGATTATACTCAAAATACAGTTGGAGATATAAAAAACAATATAATTTCTAATTTAGAAATAGTAATTGTTAATTCAAATAATGAGATTTTATCAGATGATGCAATAATTGGAACAGGAAATAAAATTCAAGTTAAAGAAGATGGAAAGATTTTAAAAGAATACCAAATTATAGTATATGGTGATGTAAATGGAGATGGAAAAATCAATAGTGTTGATTTGTTAGTTTTACAGAGGCATATATTAGAAATTGAAATTTTAGATGACATTTATCAAAAATCTGCAAATATAAGAAAAACTACCAGTAAACCATCGTCAGTAGACTTATTGTTGATTCAAAGACATATTTTAGGTTTGCAGATTATAAAACAATAATTTTAGGAAAGGATAATAAAATGAAAAAGATTATATATTTTGTTATAACAATTTTTATGATAATTCTATTTAGTTATCCTTTAAAAAGTAGAGCATTTGAAAATGCGATAGTTTATTTGCAAAGTGATAAGGATAATGTGATTATAGGAGATGAATTTGAAGTTAGTCTTAATTTGAAAGGAATAAACACATCAGCATATTCTATAGAAATATTTTTTGATACAACAAAATTAGAATTTGTTTCTGGACCTGAAAATTCAAATGTTATTGGTAATAAAGTTAAAATTGTTTGGTATGATTCAAATGGTGGAACAGAAGTTAAACAGGGAGAACTTGAAAAATTAAAATTTAAATCAATTGCACCAGGGATAGCTGATTTTGATGTGAATGGAGAATTTTTTGATGAAAATATTAATTTGATGCAAACTGATTTTGAAAATTTTCAAATTGAAATTTTGGAGCAAGATTCTAGTGAAGGTGTTGAGGGCAGGTCGGTGCAAAAGCAAAATAGTACTCAATTAAAGTCATTAAGATTAAATGTGGAAGGAATTGTACCAGATTTTGAAGCAGATATATATGAATATGATTTAACTTTAACTGAACAATTAAAGGATATAAAAGATATTGAAGTTCAGGCAATAACAGAAAATGAGAATGCAAAAATAGAGATTTCTGGAAATAAAAATTTAAAAGATGGACTAAATATTATAAAGGTAGTAGTAACAAATCAGGGAAAAAGTCAGGAATATAAAATAAAAGTTACTAAAACACAGAATTTAGAAATGGCAAATACTAATTTAGAAAATCTTGCTATAGAATATGCAATTTTGTCCCCTGAATTTAATAATCAAATAACTCGATATAATACACAAGTATCAAACGAAATAAATCAATTGAATATTTTAGCAATTCCAGAAAATGAACAGGGAAAAGTAGAGATTTTAGGAAATAATAACTTAAATGAAGGTAATAATAAAATTGAAATAAAAGTTACAGCTCCAAATGGATTTACACAAAGAATATATGAAGTTAATGTTTATAAAAGAAATAAGCAAGAGGAAACGATTTACAATCAAGAAGTTGATAAGGTGCAACAAAGACTTGAAGAAGCTTATGCTGTGAATAAGACAGTTTCTGAAAATGACAATGGTGGGGTGACGGTGAATAGTGATAATAATGAAGTTAAAAATGAAAAAGTAGAAAATAAAAAAGATTATTTGTTGATGGCTGTTGATGCATTTATTGTTGTTTCTATCATAATTGGATTTTTAACTTATAAAAATATTAAAAGAGATAGATTTTCTTGATAGATTTGCACATTTGGGACCGGTTCTTAAATGTGCAATTTTACAGATTTTTCTTATTTACGATAAAACTTCCTAATAAAAAATAAAACCAAAAGCCATAATAAAGTTATAAAATAAAATTATGGAGGTTTAATATGAAAAAGACTATAAGTTTAATAATAACAACATTAATAATTGCAACACTTCTTTTAACAGTAAGAAGTTATGCGGCATCATTGGATACAGTCAAATTTGACGTAGATAAAACAGTTGTAAGACCAGGAGAAGAAGTGAAAGCAACACTTGATTTTGGAAAACAATTAGGAGCATATACAGTTGAAGTAAAATATGATAACAATATTTTTGAGTATGTATCAGTTGATGGAGGTACTGCAAATGATACAACAGACAAAGTAAAAGTTACATTTCACGATTCTACAGGAGGGACAAGTCCAAGAGAAAATATGAGTGTAACATTTAAAGCAAAAGAAGGGATAACAACATCAAATCCAACAGAATTAACTGTAACTGCAGAAGGACTATCAAATTCTGATGCATCAGAAACTTATGATGATATAACAACACCACTTGTAAAGAATTTAACAGTAGAACCAGAATATAAAGATTATCAAATTACATTAGAACATGCAGGTGATATAGAAAAAGATGTAGAAAAAGAAATGAAATTAACTTACTCTTCTAGTATGGGAAGATATTATGAACATGCAAGATTAATTGCAGAGGCAACTACACCTAAAGATGCAAGTGTAAAGTTATTAGCAACTGATGGAGTGACAAAGGCTGAAACAGATATTATACAAAGTGGATGGGGTGATCCTCAAGGATACAAAATAGGAGGAAAAGATGTTTCACAAACATTAAATGTAAGGGCACTTTTTAGTGAAGTTGGAGACTATTCAATAACTTTAAAATTGATCGATAGGGATAATTCTGATACAGTGATTGCACAAAAAACATTCGAATATAAAGTTGCAGAAAAAGAAGTAACACCACCAGAGGAAGAAAAACCAAATCAACCAGAAATAACGCCACCTGCAGAAGAAACAGAACAACCTACAGAAAAGCCTGATCAGACTACAACTGAAATTAAACCAAATGAAACAGTTAAACAAGAGACACCAAATAAATTGCCTAAAACAGGTTATAATGAATATGTTATTATGTCTGTAGTGTTATTTAGTGTAATCGGTTTAGGAATATATATAAATAAGAAAAAATAAGGTTATAATTGATAGAAAAATTATATGGATTTTAGAAAAAAAATATCTTGTTTTTGTAATACCGCGTAAGCGACCAAATGAGCGTAGCGAATGCGATATGGAGCAATCTACATATAAATATTGTAATATGAAGATTGCGACACCAAGGCATAAGAAAACAAGATATTTTTTATTTTACATAGGAGAGGAGTAGATGGAAAAGATAACTAAAAGAGTTATTAATATTATATTATTTGTAGCATTTCTAACATTGATAATATGTATAGGAATATCTAAAAAAGAAGAATCAAAAATACAATCAAAATCGATTGTACAACAGGCCGGAGACTCTACAGAAAAAAAGTTAGTGACGCAGATTGAAGAAATTAATCAAGATAATATAGATGTGGATGCGGAAAAAGTTGAAAAATCAAATACGAAAGAATATCCTAAAGTAGAAATTGAAAAAACTTATAAAGGATATGATGTATGTGCAAAATTAGAAATACCATCAATTTCATTAGTCACAAATGTACTGAAAAACTATTCAACATCAGCCCTTAATGTTTCAGTAACTAAATTTTGGGGAGTAGAGCCAAATCAAATTGGGAATTTTTGTGTGGCAGGACACAATTTCAAAAATAGAAATATGTTTAGAAATTTAAAGAAACTTAACATAGGTGACAGGCTGTTTGTGACAGATGAAAAGATTGGAAAAGTTGAATATGAGATTTTTAATATTTATAAAGTTTTTCCAGAAGACACAAGTTGCCTAACACCGTCTATTGCAGATGAAAGAGAGGTTACACTAATTACATGTACAACTGATTCAAAACAAAGGATTATAGTTAAGGCTAAGGAAGTATAAGATTAAAATTGCTTGTCAAATTAATCTGTATATAGTATAATTACAGCATAATAAAGAAAGAGGAACAAGAAATGTGGAAAATTAAAGAGATAAAAGAAAAAGCAAGAAAAACACTAAAAAGAAACATATGGACCTTAATGATTTTAGGTTTATTCATGACAAGTATAGTCGGAGAATATTTAGTAAATAAAGATGGATATTCAAATATAAAAATAATATATGAATATATACAAAATAAAGGAGAACAGCAGTTATCACCACAAGAAATATTAATAAACGAATATGTTGATAAAGCCATATCGCAAGTATTTACAGGAGATATGACTAAAACGATAAATTATTATAATGAAAAGCACAATATTACAAAAGGAGTAATATTTTCAATCTTTAATATATATACAAAAGGCCAAGCGCAAGTGCAAAATATATTTAATTCAATAGCAAATTACAAAGATAAAGAAGCTATGGCAAGTATTATTTTGATAATTGCATCAATTGGAGGAATGTTAATAAGAGTATTTATATCATATCCTTTAAAAGTAGGAGAAAAAAGAATATATCTAGAAAGTATAAATTATAAGAAAACAAGAATAAAAAGGTTAAAATATGCATTTAAAAAAGAAAGATATTTACCAACAGTAAAAACAATTTTTTTAGCAGAAATATATAAGATGTTATGGAATTTAACCATAGTAGGAGGAATAATCAAAAACTATTCTTACAAAATGGTACAATACATAGTGGCAGAAAATCCAAGTATTAAGGCTAAAGATGCAATAAAAATGTCAGGAGAAATGATGAATGGAAGCAAATGGCAAGCATTTAAATTAGACATGTCGTTTCTAGGCTGGAATATATTACAATATGCAACTTTAGGGCTTGCAGGTTTATATGTTACACCATATTATGCAGCAACAATTGCAGAATTATATAAAGTTTTAAGAGAGAAATATATCAAAGGGCAAAAGTATAATTTTGAAGCTTTAAATGATGAAAAATTATTTGAAGAAAATGAATTAGAAAAATATCCGGATTCAGATGAAATATTAAGAAAAAAAATAAAAATAGACTATAACAAAAAATACGAACCAACATCAATAATATTATTTTTCTTCATATTTTCATTTGTAGGCTGGTTATGGGAAGTAGGATTATATCTATTTAGAGATGGAATCTTAGTAAATAGAGGAACGATGTATGGACCATGGCTACCAATATATGGAGTAGGATGTACATTAATAGTACTATTAACAAAATTTAAAACATTTAGAAAAATGTTAAAAAACCCATTATTAACATTTGGAGTTGTTATGGCATTATGTACAATAATAGAATATTTTACATCTTGGTATATAGAAAAAGTTTCAGGTATAATGTATTGGGACTATACAGGAGTATTTATGAACATAAAAGGTCGAGTGTGCTTTGAATGTAGTATGTTCTTTGGAATCGGTGGATGCTTATGTGTATACTTTGTAGCACCATTTTTAGAGAGAAGATTACAAAGATTTACAACAAAATTCAAAGTCACTGTTTGCACATTGCTTGCATTGTTGTTTTGCTCAGATAGTATATACTCACAATTTTACCCACATACAGGAGAGGGAATTACTTCACAAGTTCCAAATAGAGTTGAAGAAAATAAAAATGGAAATAATGTAATAGAATAAAACAGATTATAGGCTTTTTATGATGATATAAAATCACATAGAAAGTTTTTATTTTTTTATTGTACATTACAAAATTCACTTGAATTCGTCAATTGATAAAAAATATAATTACAACGATGTGACATTTGGGACCGGTTCTCTACGGTACCATAAAAGGTACCGCTAGGAACCATTCATGTGGTACCGTAGAGAACCGGTCCCAACGGTACCAATTTTAAAATACATAAAAGATAGGAAATGTTAATATGAAGAAAGTAGGAGAATGTTGTAATTTAGCACAACTAAAAGTAGGACAAAGAGGAAAAATATTAAAATTAGAAGAGGAAAATAAAGAAATAAAAAGGCATATGTTAGATATGGGGATGACTGTGGGAGTAGAAGTTAAGGTGAAAAGAATTGCACCATTAGGAGACCCAATAGATATTAGTTTAAGGGATTATGAACTTTGCATATGCAAAAAAGATTTGTCTAAAATTATAATAGAAGTTTTATAAAAATGAACCGATTGGAACCATTCTTAATGTACCGCAGAGAACCGGTCCCAACGGTACCAAAAAATGTACCGCAGAGAACCGGTCCCAAAAGTACCACATAGGAGGAAAAAATATGAAAGTTGCTTTAGTTGGAAATCAAAATAGTGGTAAGACCACACTGTTTAATTTATTAACTGGAATAAATGCTAAAATTGGCAATTGGCCAGGAGTTACTATTGAAAAGAAAACTGGAATTATAAAAGAGTCGAAAAAAAATTGCGAGATTACGGATTTGCCTGGAATTTACTCGTTAAGTCCATATAGTGTAGAAGAGGAGATTTCTAGAAAATTTATTTTTGATGAGAGTCCAGATGTTATTATTAATATTGTTGATGCTAACGTTCTTGAAAGAAGTTTGTATTTAACTACGCAGTTATTGGAACTTGATTGCAGAGTGATTGTAGCATTAAATATGGTTGATTTGCTAGAAAAGAAAGGTTTCTTAATAGATGGAAATAAGCTAGAAGAGTTATTAGGAACTAGAGTTATTAAAATTTCTGCTTTAAAAGGAGACGGAGTTGATGATTTAATAAAAGAAATATATAAACAGCAGGATTTTAATGTAAGTAATAATGAATTATATATTTATGATGCTAGGATAGAACAGGCTATATCAGAAATTCAGATTAATTTATTAGTTAATAATAGTGATAATTATAAACATAGAAGATTTACTTCAATTAAAATATTAGAAAATGATCCTAGATTTAATAATAAAACAGATATTGGAATTGAAGAACCGTATTTTAAGAAAATAAATGAGATTATTGAAAATGTATCCACATATTATGATACTGATCTGGAAGAGGTAATTGCTACAGAAAGGTATAAATTTATTGAACAAGTTAAACCAAAAGTTGTATACAAACACTATATGAAACAATGTACAACTATAAAAACAGTTGGTATGAAGACAAGCATATCTGATAAATTAGATAAAATCTTTTTAAATAAATGGCTAGCAATTCCAATATTTGTAGTTATAATGTTTTTGGTATATTATCTATCAGTTGGGGTGATTGGAAAATTTACAGTAGATTTTATAGGAGAAATAGTAGAAAAATTCAAAGAAATTATTCAAATGACATTAGAAAAAATAGGAGTAAAGGATTGGCTTATTAGTTTGATAACAGATGGTATAATCTCAGGTGTTGGTTCAGTTATAGGTTTTGTTCCTCAATTGATGATATTATTTACATGTATATCGATATTAGAAACAACTGGTTATATGTCAAGAATTGCATTATTATTGGACAAGATATTTAGAAAGATAGGATTAAGTGGAAAAAGTTTGATACCATTTATTGTAGGAGCTGGTTGTAGTGTACCAGCGATTATGGGAACAAGAATAATAGAGAATCAAGATGAAAGAAAAATGACAGCAATACTTACACCATTTATACCATGTAGTGCCAAATTACCAGTAATAGCACTGTTTTCTAGTTATTTTTTTAAGCAAAATTCGGGACTAGTTTCAGTGTCATTATATTTTCTATCTATAATAATAATAGTAGCAAGTGCAATAGTAATGAAAAAATTTATATATAAAAACACTAGTAGTACATACATTTCAGAACTTCCAGAATACAAGATTCCCAATGCTAAATATGTAACAAGAGATGTGTGCGATAAAACAATTGCATTTTTTAAAAGAGCGGGAAGTGTTATACTTATTTGTTCAATTGTGATATGGTTTTTATTAGCATTTTCAGTAAAATTAGAATATGGAGTGGATATTGAAAACAGTATATTAGCAACGCTTGGAAAAACTATATCATGGATTTTTTATCCAATACTTGGAATAAATAGTTGGGGAGCAACAGTTTCGGCAATACAAGGATTGGTTGCCAAAGAACAAGTAATATCTTCAATGTCAGTAATTGCAGGGCTGTCACAAAATGGAGAAACAGGAACTCAAATTTTAAATTCACCTATATTTAACTTTTTTACCCCTTCATCAGCATATGCATTTATGGTGTTTAACTTATTTAGCGCACCATGTTTTGGAGCGATTGGAGCTATGCGAAAAGAATTAAGAAGTTCAGTCAAAACAATCAAAGTTGTCATATTTCAAATTACATTAGCATGGTGTTTGGCAACTATTATAAATCAATTTGGAATTAATTTAATAATAATATTAGGATTAACAATAATTGTATTGACTGCAATAAAAGTAAAGAAAAAATATCCACATAATTATAAAAAAGAATGCCGAGAATGTCCATATTGCAAAGACTGTCAAAATATGTTATAATACAAAAGAATGGAAAAATGTCCTAATTTATAGTTCCATAAAAATAAAAAAGTATTGGAGGAAGAAAAATGACAAACAAAGAATTAGAAAGAGAAGCTCAGAAGACAAACAACATAATTAAAGAAATAAGCCGGCTTTTAAAGCAACAAGATGAAATTGTCAGTCAGATAAAGTATAACTTAAGCATTTTAAATGTAAGGTTAGAAAATGATGAGAAACCAGAAGAAATAGATTACGAAAAATTAAAGGAGACAATTCAGAATCCTAAAACAGATGCAGATACATTAGAAGAAATATATCAAACTATAAGGGTATCTCGGGAATTATCTCAAGCCAAAATTAGTAGAATGACTAATTTAATCTTAAGAAGTCCAAATGTATCAGAAAGACTCTTGAGAGAGCAGAGTATAAAAGGTTCTAGGACATTTAAAACTTCAGTAGCATCAAACCCTAAAACACCGCAAGATGTTTTAGAATATTTATTTTTCAATAGTAAATCTAGTTGCATAAATAGTGCTATGGCTTACAATCCAGCTATTCCTAAAAAAGTAATGATAGAAATGGCAAAAATAAAAGAAAAAGGCTATGATTTTGAATTGTTACATAATAATTCCCTTGTAGAAGAGGCTTTGTATATAATGACAAAAAAAGTATTTGAAAGAAGGGAAAAATATAATTCTGAACATGAATGTGATGTAGAATTAATAAATATAACATTACACCCTAATGTTTCGAAAAGAATTATTGATTTGATTGAACAGTCAAACTGTGAAAATGTCAAATTAGCAATTGAAAATAAAGAACTAGTATTAGTAGATTGCTGTTTTGGAGCTATGAGAAGTTGCTACTTTAAAGATAAAAATGGCAAAAAAATAAAAACAGTTGGCGAAACTTTAAAATTCACAGAAAAAGAGCTTTACAGAAAATGCATGTATTATGAAAAAGAATACTGCAAAATGTATATTGAATGGGTGAAAAATACTCTTGGATTATCCTTCCAAGAAGAATAAATGGAATTAATAAAAGGGAGCAGATTAGCTCCCTTTTAAACAAAAAGTAGGAGTGTAAAATGGAAAAACAAATACCACAATTTTTAAATGATATATTAATAAAACAATATGGAGAAGAAATAACAAATAGAATAATAGGCGGATATGGAAAACAAAGATATGTAACTTTACGTGCAAATAGAAATAAAATAAAAATAGAGAATGTAAAAGAAAAATTGACTGAAAATAAAATTGAATTTAAAGAAGTAGAATGGTATAAAGATGCATTGATAATAGAAAATGTAAGAGAAGATGAAATAAGAAAATTACCAATGTATGAAAATGGTGAAATATATTTGCAAAGTTTATCATCAATGTTACCACCAATTTTTTTGGAACCTAGAGCAGGAGAAAATATACTAGATATGGCAGCAGCACCTGGAGGAAAGACAACACAAATTGCAGCAATGACAGAAAACAAAGCATATATAACAGCTTGTGAAAAAAATAAGATAAGAGCAGAAAGATTAAAATATAATTTACGAAAACAAGGAGCAACATGTGTTAATATCATGACAGAAGATGCAAGACACTTAAGTGATTATTTTTCGTTTGATAAAATATTGTTAGATGCACCATGTAGTGGAAGTGGAACTGATAATGTATTTGAGGCTAAATTTTCTAAAGAATTAATACAAGAATCATGTAAAACACAAGAGGCATTAATAAAAAAGGCGCTAAATATATTAAAACCAGGGGGAGAATTAATATATTCAACATGTTCAATATTAAAACAAGAAAATGAAGAGATATTAAATAAAGTAGTCAAAGCTGGAAAAGTAGAAATTGTTCCAATAATAGTAGAAGAAAAAATACCAACATTAGCAGTAAATATTGAAGGAACTATTTGTGTATGTCCAACAGAATTATATGAGGGATTTTTTGTAGCAAAAATAAAAAAGCGAGTCTAAGATTTTCTATCAAAGGAGAACTTTCCTACTATATAAAAAAGGTGGAAATTTAATTTCCACCTTTTATCTATCTTCTCCTTGATTATGTTGAGAAGATTTTTTGATATTTCTCCACATTTTTATTGATTCTTGTTGTTGGTCAAGAACATTGTTAATTGCTTTTGCTGTAATCAATTGTTTTTCTGTAGGAAGATTTTTTATTTTTGAAGTTATAGTATTAATAGCTTCATCTAGTTCTTTTTGAGCAGGAGATTTTGTTTCATTTGAATTTGATTTTAGTAAATTAACTATATTTTGTATTGCCAAATCTCTTTCTCTTGGTTTCATCTTTTCAAGCATTTTGTTTAAGCTTTGTAATTCTGCAGTAGTTTCTCCATTTAATTGTCTTATAAGGCGAGATTCGTCTATATTGTCAAGTCCACCTTTGCTATAAGTTTTAACTGTTTTTACGAAAAGGTCTAAATCCTCTTCATTTAAGTTTTGAAATTGTTCTGTTACAGGAATATTAAAATCACCAATTTCATCAAAAGTTTTAGCAGATTTTTTTGCAATTCCTTCTAATAGTTTATCTTTAACCAATTTTTTTTCTTCTGGACCATATTCATGATAATTTTTTCCTTGTTCATCATAATTAACTTTTAAATTTTTATATTCTATTTGAGTTAATATTGGTAAATTAGCTTCAAACATATCAAGAGTCAAATCATCATTAGGTGATAGTGCACCAGCTAATGTTGGAATTTTTGGACCTCCATATTTCATACAGTCTATTGCTGTTCTTTTGGCTAGTATATCAAATAATTTGTTTTCTATTTTATTTGTCATAATACTTCTATCAATATGTAATTTTTGCGTTTTTGCAACTAATTCTGGATCTTCAATATTTTCGCATTCATCATAAAGTTGAGATAATTGATCAATTATTTCATTTTCTTTTTGTATAGCTTTTTGTCTTTCTTGTTCTTCTAATTCTTTATCAATTTTGGCTTGCTGTTCTTTTTGAATATTTTCATCAGGAATCTGTTCAGCAATTTTTTGAGCAACATTAGGGCTAATAGGGGCATCTTCAATAATTTCTGCTATTTTGGGTGAAGATAAATCAGTAGCTTGAACTGCGTAGATTGTTGCTTCTTCTGATTTTACATCAGGCAATTGTTTGATAATTCTCACTAAATCAGCATCAGTTAAGTCGGTATTTTTTTGAAGTCTTTTCATAAATTCTCCTACTGGCATTTCAGGATGTGCTTGAATTTCTTCAATAGCTGCAGTTACAGCTTTTTCAGAAGCTTCTTTTTGAGAATCACTTTCTTCTATAACTGTTTGTACAGTGTTGACCCCTTGTTGTAATTTTATTTCTTTTTTCTTTTCTTCTTTATTTAAAATTCTATCTATTAAACTCATTATTATCACCTTTCTTTCGTTGTATATAAAATATTATACAAGGATATTAGACTCAAGTCAATAAAAGTTTAAAATTTTATTAAGATGTTTCTTTAATATTGTACTTCTTGGTAAAATATGATAAAATATCATGAAAAGAAGGAGAAAAATATGAAAAAGCAAACAAAAATAGTTATGAATTTTTCAGTGTTCATATTATTAATAATTTTAACACTATATGTATTATTAAAAGACCAAAATATATTAGATGTGTTTGATATAATAAAATCAGCAAAATTAGAATTTGTATTGCTTGGAATTCTATGTGTATCAGTTTATGTAATATGTGAGGCTGTAAATATATCTAGAACATTAAAGGCATTGGGTGAGAAATCCACATTTGTAAATAATATAAAATATGCATTAATAGGATTTTTCTTTAGTGCAATTACGCCAGCAGCAAGTGGTGGTCAACCAATGCAAATTTATTATATGCATAAAAATCATATATCTATTGCAAATTCAACATTAGCATTATTGATAAATTTGACGAGTATGCAAATTGTAACAATCGGATTAGCATTGTTTAGTGTAATGATAAATTATCAATATATGAACAAAACATTAATTATTCTATTTACAATAGGAATATTATTGAATTTAACAGCATTAACATTGTTGCTAGTTGGAATATTCTCAAAAAAAATGTCAAGAGCTTTAATAAATTTTGCAATAAAAATATTAAAATTGTTTAGAATAAGAAATATAGAAGACAAGAAGAAAAAGCTTGAAGATACACTGGCAAAATACCAAAACAGTGCAGATTATATAAAAAATAATAAAAGATTAATTTTTAGAACAATACTTACAACATTAGTACAATATATATCATATTACAGTGTTACATATTGTACATATCGAGCATTAGGATTTGCAGAACATAACATAATAGAAATAGTTACAATGCAGGCAGTATTATATGGAACAGTTTCTGGAATACCATCTCCAGGAGCAGTTGGAGTCACTGAAGGAGCATTTATTGAAATCTTTAGAAATATTTATCCACAAAATATGATTAAGAGTGCAGTTCTGTTAAATAGGGGAATTAACTTCTATTTACTTAATATAGTATGTGGAATAGTAACTATAATAAATCAGTTAGCATCTAAAGATGATATAAAACAATTGGAATAAAGAGTCAGTTTAGTTATATTTCCTCTGCTTTTATGATATAAATAAAGCGGAGGAATTTTATATGAATAAGATAAAGAAAGTATTGACAATAATAATAGTTGCAATTATATTAATAGGAGTGTTATTAACAGTGGGAATAGGAAACTATTTTGTTAATTATGCCATTGCAAGAAGTGGTGATGGTGGAAACAGAGAAATAAAAGAGGAGTCTAAAATAGAAGTATTAAGTGAAGATGAGCAACTGATAGAAGATAATCGAAAGTCTGCGAGTGAATCTGCTCAAAATTGGGCGTCTAATATTGTAAATAAAAAAGTTGAAATAAAAGCTGATGATGGAGTTACTTTAAGAGGAACTGAATATCTAACAGACGAAAATAGTGAAAATTGGGCAATTGTTTTGCATGGGTATAGAGCAGAGCCTAAATCAGTATTAACAATAGGAGAACATTTTTCAGAAAAAGGATACAATGTGTTAATTCCAAGCATGAGAGCTTGTGCAGATAGTGATGGTGAATTTGTAGGGATGGGCTGGCTTGATAAAGATGATTTAAAGTGTTGGATTAATTTAATTATCACAGAAAATCCTAATGCTAAAATTATATTACATGGTTCATCAATGGGAGCTGCAACTGTACTGATGGCATCAGGAGATGAATTACCTACAAATGTAAAAGCAATTATAGCTGATAGTGGATATACTTCAGTTTGGGATATTTTTGCATCAGAGGCAAAAGCAAGATTTGGATTACCATCATTTCCAGTTTTAAATATGTTCCAAGTTGTTGCAAAAGTAAGAGCAGGTTACAATATAAAGAAAGCTTCTGCATTAAAGCAAGTAAAAAATAGCCAAACACCAATTTTATTTATACATGGTGACAAAGATGATTTTGTTCCAGAAAGTATGTGTGAGTCTTTGTATAATTCTGCTAATTGCATAAAAGATAAATTAATTATTAGTGGTGCAGGACATACAGATTCAAAATATAAAGAGCCAGAGACTTATTATAATAAGATTTTTGAATTTATTGATAAAGTAGAAAACTAGAGGTAAAAAACTTCTAGTTTTTTATGCTATCTATTGACAAAACATTATTTCCATATTATAATGTTAACCGTAGTTAACATCTGCCATAAGTTGTCAAAAGTGCAAATTATTTTAATAGACCAATTTATTGCAGAAAAAGGAGAAAGATATGATATCAAAAGCATTAGAAGAATATTTAAAAACAATGTATGTACTCCAGAAACAAAATGGAAACATAAGAGTAACAGATATTGCGAATAAAATGAATTGTTCAAAACCAAGTGTAAACAAAGCATTGAACAATCTAAAAGAAGAAAAGTTAGTAAAATACGAAACTTATGGAACAATAGAATTAACAGAAGATGGAGAAAGTCTTGCACAAAAAATATTAGAAGCATATGATATTGTTTATTTATTTTTAAAAGACGTACTAAATTTAGATGAAGAATCAGCTAAAAAGGAAGCAGAAAAAATAAAACTTACAATAACAGATGAAACCATAAATAAATTAGCAAAATATGTGCATAATGTTTTAGGATTTAGAGAATTAAATTGTAATTATGATATAAACCAAGAAAAATGTAGATGTTGTGTAAAAAGAACATCAAAAACAAGAAAGGAATAGTAAAATGAGTGACAAATTATTAGAAATAAAAGATTTACATGTTAATGCAGGAGAAAAAGAAATTTTAAAAGGATTAAACTTAAATATAAAAAAAGGTGAAGTTCATGTAATAATGGGACCAAATGGTGCAGGAAAATCAACACTTGCAAATGTTATTTTAAATAATCCACAATACACAAAAATAAGTGGTTCAGTAGAATTTGAAGGTGAAAATATAAATGATTTAAGTACAGACCAAATTGCTAAAAAAGGAATTTTCATGTCATTCCAATTACCAGAAGAAATACCTGGAATTTCAACAATGAATTTCTTAAAATATGCAAAAAATAAAGTAACAGAAAAACCTGTTAAAATATTTGAATTTAAAGATACTGTAAAAAAATATTCAGAAGAATTGAGTATGAATCCAAAATTAATTGAAAGAAATTTAAATGTTGGTTTCTCTGGTGGAGAAAAAAAGAAAAATGAAATTTTACAAATGCTTGTATTAAATCCAAAGCTTGCAATATTAGATGAAACAGATTCAGGACTTGATGTTGATGCTATAAAAATAGTTTCTAAAGGTATCGAAATGTTTAAAAATGATGAAAATGGAGTATTAATTATTACTCATAATACAAGAATATTAAATCATTTAAAAGTTGATTATGTGCATGTTTTAGTAAATGGACAAATTGTTAAAACTTCAACAGCTGAATTAGCTGAAGAGATTGAAGAAACAGGATATGCACAATATAAAAAATAAAGGAAGGAAAA
>CAKPHD010000006.1 GCA_934155625.1 uncultured Clostridia bacterium | reverse complement strand
TCTAAATGCTTTTCCTATTTGTGCAATTCCCATTGGTAGTTTTCTTCTTGTTGTTCTCATTACATTTTTAAAGTTTACAAATATTCCTTGTGCTGTTTCTGGTCTTAAATATATTTCTGCTTTTGCATCTTCTGTAACTCCTTGGAATGTTTTAAACATTAAGTTAAATTTACGTATTGATGTAAAGTTGTGTTTTCCACAGTCTGGACAAGGAATATTGTTGTCATCTATAAATTTTACTAATTCTTCATCTGACATACCATCAGCTATCATGTCTTTACCTTGTTCATGTGCCCATTCTTCTATTAATTTGTCTGCTCTGTGTCTTGTTTTACATTCTCTACAGTCTATTAATGGATCTGAAAATCCTCCAACGTGTCCTGATGCTACCCAAGTTTGTGGGTTCATTAATATTGCTGCATCTAACCCTACATTGTATTTATTTTCTTGAATGAATTTTTTTCTCCATAAGTTTTTTACATTGTTTTTTAGTTCTACACCTAAAGGTCCATAATCCCAAGTGTTTGCAAGTCCTCCATAAATTTCTGATCCAGGATAAATATATCCTCTTGCTTTGCATAAATTAACAATTGTGTCCATTGATTTTAACATAATAATTCCTCCTTCTATTTTGCTAGAAAACTCAAAAAACTCCCGCTCCTAGCAATAAAAATATATTGCTAGGGACGAAAGTCTATATCTCCGCGGTTCCACCCTATTTCTCGAATTCTTATACTAAATTTCGAGCACCTTAATTTATATTACTCAAAAGCTCCCCTTATGTTTAATTACTGCTAGTATTCCACCATCACTAGCTCTCTATTCGTACTTCCACATAATTTTTCTTTCTCTTCGTAACTATTTAATTTTCCATATTATATTCCTTCATTTTTTATTTGTCAATAAATTTCTTAAAAAAAACTAGAAATTTCACTTAATTTATGATATAATATCGAATGAATTATTTGTATAATCATTGTTTTTTAACAAAGATTATATTGCAACTCTTTAACATTTTAAGTAAAATACAGGAGGATTTTAGCATGAAAGACAAAATTCAGTTAACTTATGTAGAGAAAGGCAATTTTTACTACGGAACAATTGACCGGACAGATTTTCTAAATCAGATGCAGCACATGGCAGATTGGTTTCCGGGTTGTAATGACAACGCATTAAAACTCTGTGAGTTACTTCCAAATATTGAGTCTATACTGATAAACAAAGATGTTATTGATACTCAAACAGTACCTTTTATCACATATACCAATATCGGAAGCTCTGTAAATCACTGTTTAAAATTTATGCGAACCTACAAAATTATTTGGGACTTCTTTTTACATCATTGTGAAGAAGCCAAAAATAATAATAAGTAATGTCTTTAAAGAGGATGACCTAATAGGTCACCCTCTTCTTTCTTTTATAATGGTTTTACATTTAATGTTTTATTATTTGTAAAAATAACCATTCCTGGTTTTGCACCATTAGGTTTTTTTACATATTGTACTTTGCAATAATCAACAGGTACATTAGATGAATCTTTAGCTTTACTATGTTTTGCTGCAATTTCCGCACATTTAACTAAAATATCATCTGGAACATTTCCTTCTGATTTTAATATTACATGACTTCCATGAATATCTTTTGTATGGAACCATATATCTGTTTTATTTGCAAATGATAATGTAAGCCAATCATTTTCTTTATTATTTCGTCCAACATAAACTTTATATCCTTCAACTTCATATTCAATTGGTGCAAAGTTGTTGTGTTTTTTCTTTTTATTAACTTTCTTTCTCTTTTCTTTTTTCTTTAATCTTTCTTTAAATACTACATTTTCACTAATTTCTTCAAATATATCTTGAACATCTTCTAAGCATATACTATTTTCTAGTTCATATACTATACTTTCTATATAATTTAATTCTTTCTCTGTTTCTATTTTTTGCTTAGTTACAATTTCAAAAGCATTTTTTAGTTTTGCATATTTTTTAAAATATCTTTTTGCATTTATATTGGGTGTATATCTTACATCCATTGGAATAGTGATTTTTTTATTGTTTTCGTAATAATTTTCCACTTCTATACTTTCAGAATGATTATTAGACAACCTATACAGATTGGCTGTTATTAATTCTCCATATAGCCTGTATTTGTCCATTTCATCACATTCTTTTAATTTTGCATTGATATTTTCTAAACGCTTAGTATATTTTTTTAATGTTTCAAAAATCATTCTTAATACAGTATTTCTATAATTTTTGAAGCTTTCTGTTGTTTCTCTTTTAAAATAGAAATCATCTATAAAGAAGTTTAAATGGAATGATTCATCATTATTTCTGTTATTAGCAAATTTTAAAACATAATCTGAAATTTTTTCGTCTTTATATATAATTTCAAATTCTAAATTTTCTTTACCTTCAATGATTTTTCTAATATAATCATATACTTCTTGCAATTTTCTATCTTGAACTGCTGATTTTGCAAATGTATAACTAATTCCTGTAAATGCATTGGCAATAGCTTTGCCTGTATTGTCAGCTTGCCCGCCGCCAACATTTAGTAAGTCCTTTGAATTTTGCACATCTTCTTTAAATTCTTCAAATTTTTTTATTTTCGTAAAATCTGCCTTATCTGACCTAGGAAAAATATATATTCTTGATGGCAATATTTCTCTATATGAATTTCTAGAATCTATATGTCTCATAGAATCTATTATTTTTTCTTCTTGATTTACTAATATAATATTACTGTGTTTTCCCATAAGCTCTGCTATTAATGTTTTTATTTCAATTTCATTAAATTCATTAATTGTCTCTATGTCTATTTTTACAAGTCTTTCTAAGCCTAACATTGAAATACTAGAAATTCTGCCACCTAATAAATGTTTTCTTAATAACATACAAAAATTAGGTGCTATTAATGGATTTTCTTTTTGATGTGTCGTTAAATTTATTCTACAATTGTGTGAGTCTATGCAAATATTTAATGCATAGTTCTTTCCATTTAAATATAATCCCAATACTATTGTGTTTTTATCTGGTTGATGTATTTTATCTATTTTGCTTCCTATTAATCCCTGTAATTCTTTAACTATTGATTTTGCTACAATTCCGTCAAAAGCCATTTTCTCATCTCCTCGTGCTATATAATAGCACAATTTTTCATATATGTAAACTATAATTGTTCTATCATAAATCTAGTTACAATTCATATTTTATAAAATATATATATTTAAAAATTGATAATATATTGTTTTTTATACCTTGGTGTCGCAATCTTCATATAAAAATATAGTATGTAGATTGCTCCATATCGCATTCGCATACGCTCATTTAATCGCTTACGCGGTATTTCAAACAATATATTATCAATTTTTTAAATATGTTTAATAGAACTGTGAATTGTAACTAGATTTATTAATATACTATTTTAAATATTCCATTGGATTTACATATTCTCCATTTTCTCTGAATCCTATATGCAAATGACAACCTGTAGTAGCACCATTTGTAGGATTTCCAGATGCATCTTTATAATTATTTCCAACCACTCCATAAACATATTTAGGTCCAACATTTCCTATTATCTCACCTTGTTCTACTCTTTGCCCAACAGACACAATATAATTAGGCGAAACATGACAATACGAAATTTTTAATCCTTCTTGATTAGTTATTGTTATTGTATAACCACCTCCACCTAAAAATCCAATAAAAGTAATTTCTCCATCACAAGTTGCTATCAAAACTGTTCCTTCTGGTGCTGGAATATCTGTTCCTTTATGAAATGTTGATGCTCCAGATGTTGGTGCATTTCTTTTTCCAAATGGTGATGATATTGAGGTATAACCTGGTATAGGCCAAGCAAAATTTAAGTTTCCATAAAAGATTTTTTCTCCTTTTTCTATTGTTTTTAGTTCTGTATCTGCTGACATTGTTGGTATAAATAAAAAACAGATGATTATTACGAATATGATTATTCTTGTTATTAATTTGTTCATTTATGAGGTCTCCTTTCTTTTTTGCATAGCAAAAGAAGTTTAGTCATTTAAAAAACTAAACTTCTTTGTGCATCCCTTTAAATTGCAAAAGACAGATTAGAAAACCTGTTTTGAGCCCCCAAATTGAACTTTTTGGCAGGGGTAGTAGGATTCGAACCCACACAGGCGGTTTTGGAGACCGATGTGCTACCATTGACACTATACCCCTAAATTCAATTACTTTTATATAGTATCACATTATTTTTATTTTGACAATACTTTTTTTGAATTTTTTGCAATTAACGCTTTTATTTTTATCCCCTGCTCGCAAAACATCTTCTCATGCTCTGTTTCTATATTATTTCTCCAAATCGGATCTGCATGCAAATCATAAGTTTTAGATAAAATTTCAAATCCTGCTTCTTCAAAATATATTAAACTGCTGTTAAATAAATCATCATCATCAGTCTTAAAATATATCTCTCCATCTTGTTCTAAAAATGTTTTATATTTTTCAAGTTGTCTTGTGTGTGTTAATCTTTTCTTTCTATGTTTACCTTTTGGCCATGGATTGCAAAAATTGATATATATTCTATTTATATTGTCTTTTTCGCCTAAAATTAGCATTATTCTTTCTATATCAAATCTAGTTAATATAAGGTTATCAACATCTTTTTCATGTTCTTTATAAACTTGTTCTACATTTCTTTTGGCTAAACCTAACATAGCATCTACTAAATCTATTGCTATATAATTAATATTTGGATTCTGCACTGCCAATTGTGATATAAATTGTCCTTTTCCACATCCAAGTTCTAAATGTATTGGATTGTTTTGATTTTTAAATTCTTTTATCCATTTGTTTTTTAGCTCTTCTGGATTATCTCTATAAAAGCTGCTTGCTTCTAATTCTGGCCTTGCCCAAGGTTTAAATCTTATTCTCATCTAAATTCTCCATTCTAATACAATATTTTTCATATAAATTTCTAATATTTTTCTTTGTTAATGTAGCATCAAGTCCATTTTGACTTACTTCTGTAAAAACTGCTATCAAAAATTTGTCTATTTGCGGATGTATAATATTTTTTACTTCTCTATTTATATAATAATCTAGTTGAGTATTAGGAGTCCATTTATCTCCATTATAAATAATTCCCGCTGCTAATTGATCACATACCATTTCTGCTGCATATTTGTATGGCATAAGTATGGCTTGTTGTTGTGGTAATGCTAAATCAACCCAATATTGAAAATGATGCTTATTTCTCCCTTTATGATGTAACCAAGCTTTTGAATATCCATTAATAGATTTGCAAACTGTAATTGGACTTCTATGGCCATCATAATATTTTACACTTTCCCAAAATTCAATTGGAGAAAATTTTGACCAATCATGCATAAATCCTCTCCATGGAAGTCCAACCTTACAACATAATTTAAATACTACCCATTTGTGATGCATTACTAAATTTATATGTTTAAATATATTTAATATCTTCATTTATAATTTCATTCCTTTCTATGTGCTTTAGTTAAACTCTCATATCTTATACTATATCATATTTTTCTACTGTTTGGCAAGAAAAAAGACATTGAATCTGGTATTTTACCAGATTTCAAATGTCTTTTTAATATTATTTTATATCTTTAAAGTCTTGATTTTTTTTATAAATTACAACTGCCAATGCTGATATTCCAATTATTATCATTAATAATATCGCACTAATTCCGGCCTTTGGTATTTCTGTTGTTGCAATTGTAGGATCATTATTTTCTCCATTTACTGTAACTGTTGTTCCATCAATTGTTGGTTGTTCTGTATTTCCTGGTTCTACTGGGGTTGGTATTACATCATCTTCTTTTACTTCTATAGTAGCTGTTCCTGTTATCCCTCCATCTACTGTTGTTGCTGTTATTGTAGCTGTTCCTACTTTTACACCTGTTACAACTCCATCTTCGTTTACTGTTGCAACTGATTCATCACTTGAAGTCCATGTTACTTTCTTGTTTGTAGCATTGTCAGGTGTTACTGTTGCTATAAATGTAGTGCTTTTTCCTACTTGTACTTCTTGACTTGCTGGTGTTACTGTAACTCCTGTTACTGCAACATTTTCGTCATCTGGATCTGTTTGTGTTGTTGATTTTAATTTTATTTCAATTTGTTTATCAGCTGTTTTTGCAATTCCTTCATCTCCAACTTTGCCCATATCTCCATCAGAAGCTTCTAATTCAGTAAATCTTACTATTCCACTTCCTGTTGGATTATCTTTTACTTTTAATGTTAATATAGCAATTGTTTCTCCTTCTTTTGCAGTTGCTAATACATTAAAAGCTTCTCCTGATTCTCCACCTTCTGTAAATGTTGTATTTGTTGCTCCTTTAACTAATTCAAAAAAGTTTGTATCATATGTAACTTTTCCAGCAATAGCTCCAATTGAATCATCTTGAGCATTTGCTACATTTTTTATTACAAATGTAAATACTACATTATCTCCAGCTGATACTTCTGTTACACTTGGTGTAATATCGATAGTTGTTTCTAATTGTGCAGCATATACTGATCCCATCATTGCTACACTCATTAATATTATTGTAAAAATACTTATTAAAATTTTTTTCATTTTCTTCAGTTCCTTTCATTACTTTATAATTTTATTTTTTTGCATACATTTTAGATATTGCTGCTAATTCTGACAAGTCAATCTTTCCATTCATGTTTATATCAATTGCAGATTTTTCTAAATCTGATGGAGTTACTTTTTTAGCATATATTTTAGAAACTCTTGCTAACTCAGTTAAAGAAATTTGACCATCTCCATTTAAGTCTCCCCATACAATGATTGTATATGTTTTTCCATTTTGCATTTTAACTTGACAGCCAGTTCCTACCTTATCATTTTCTGTAAGTTCAGTTCCTTTTTTGTTTAAAATTTGATATTCCATCTCTGCATTAATATTATTTTTAAATGTAGTAACTGTAGTATTAGGATTTATACCTTTAATTATAAGTTCATCTTCTAATACTTTTAATGTTGTTGATGTTATATTGTCATTCACATTAGCAACCACTTTTATATTAACAATAGATGTATTACCTGCCTCATCTATTAATTTTATATCCTCATTTGCATCTTCTGTATATGTTTTTATTAATTGTACAGTTTCATCTTCCAGTTCTGTTTTTGTCCATCCTTCAATATCTTCAACATTTTCATTAACTGTTATTGTTACTTCTACTTTACCATCTTTTTTTACTTGAGTAACTTTGCCTGTTGGTGCAATTTTATCAATATTTTGCACTATTGCTGTTGCTGTACCTTGAACGCCGTATTTATCAACAAATTCAAATGTGAATTTTCCATTTTTTTCAAATGTATATATCTTTTTTCCTTCATTATTTGTAATTATTATTTGCCTCTCATCTTCATTTGCAAATGATATTGTAGCTGTAACATTTTGGTTTGTTTTTTGTTCAGCTGATGGATTATATTTAATTGTTGCTTTTAATGGTGCTGATACAATCAATGTAGTTCCTTTAGCTTTTCCAGAAGAAATTTCTACTTGAGCAACTTCATCATTTAATGCACTTGTATCTATTATTACATTTTCTCCACTATTATCTAATTTGCACTTTGTTAATAACAAATCTGTACTAGAATATATTTTATTTCCACTATCTTGAGAAGCTTTAAATATTGGCGGCAATGGTATAGACACTTCGTTATCTACATTGCTATCTAATATTCTTACAATCTTCTGTCCTGTAACAGAAAGATTTTGTTCATCTGACATTGATATTCTAGATAATATTGATACATCTTCTATTTGATTATTATCCATTTTCAAATTGTTAATTGTTCTATGTGATGATAATGGTGATATATCTTTTACTTTATTTCCTGTGAATTCTAACTCATAAAATACTTTTCCTTTTATTGGTTCCAAACTTTGTACTTGGTTATTGTTAAAATACAAGTATTTTAATTTGCTTAATCCAGATAAAATGTCTATATTTTCAATTTGATTTCCATTAATGTTTAGAGTTGTTAAATTTATTAATTCTGCCAATTTAGTTAGATTTTCATCTTTTAGTTTTTCATTAGCTATTGCTAAACTTTGTAGTGTTGTAATATTTTCTAATCCGTCTATATTTTCTAGTCCATTATCTGATAAATCTAAAACAGCCATTTGTAAACTATATGTATTCTCATTTAATTCCTTTAAACAATTCAAATTAGACATGCCTGTATTTGATAAATTTAAAGTTCTTAATGATGTCATTTGGCTTATTGCAGTATTATTATCTTTTATATTTGAATTACTTGCTAAGTTTAATGTTTGCAATCTAGTACATGTTTCTAATTGGTCAATTGTTGAAATATCGTTATTTTGCAAATACAATGTAGATAAATTATAAAAATTTTCTAATCCTGTTAAATCTCTTATTTTGGTATCTGCTGATGTGTCAGTATGTTGTAAATTCAAGTCATATACTGAATCAACAGCATATCTATCAACATTAATTATAAATGGTATTTCTCTAAAATATGAAAACTGTTCTGTTTTTAATCTATTACTTATTGCTAAATTTAAGTTTTTATCTTTAAATAATAGTGATTCTATTAAACAATTAACATGTCCTGTTGAACCCATTTGAAAATGTAAAACAGTTCCATCTGCAGCTCCTCCATTTATTGTAATAGATGCATCATCTTCATAATTTCTGTTGTAACTTATTCTAACATTATACTCCTCTGGATTTGTATAATCCGGATTTAAACTTACACTATCTGTATATTCATATTCTGCAGTTGAATCATATAAAAATTGATTTGGGTCTTTTGTATATGTAAATATAGAAGGTAATATTATGTAATGATCAACTTTTGCTGTTTTATCATATAATCCAAATGTTATATCTTGGTTTTGTAAGTATAGTGCTTCATTTAATGATTTACTACAACTGTGTTTTCTTATTGGGTCTATATCATAAATATGATTTTCTGATAAATCTAGCCATTTTATGTCTGCTGGATAATCAGCAAATACACTTATATCAACTAATTCATTTCCTCTTAAGTCTATTTTTTCAGCTTTTAATGTGTCTTCTTTTTCTACTTCACCATTATTAGTTTTTATTAGTGATTGTATAGAACTTGTTGTTAAGTAATTATATTTAAAGTCTATATATTTTAAATTTGTTAAATTTGTAATTCCATATATTTCATTTAGTCCATCTGATGCTAAATGTAGTTCTTCAAGTGTTGTTAAATAACTAATTGAACTAAAGTTTAGTGCTGGTCTGTTTCCTATAACTCCAAGGCTACTTATGTTTAATACTTTTATTTTTTCTAAGTATGGCTTTATTCCGTCTTCGCCATAATATGTCTCAAATAATGGGTTAATCCCACTTGTTGTAGTTATTTCTTTATTATCAGCAGCATACAACTTTTCAAGATTTACTAAATTTTGTATTCCATCAAATGTTGTAATTCCTGTTCCAGAAACATTCAGTTCTTTAAGATTTTTAAATGATATTACTTGCGAAAAGTCTGTAAAACTTTTATTAACAGATATATCTAATTTTGTAATTCCTGTTAATGCTGAAATTTTTTCTATAGCACTAATATTATTACTAGATAATATCAAAGTTTCCAGATTACTTAAATTTTTAAAGTAGTCTAATTGGTCTCCACTCATTTGCGTATTTGACATATTTAATTCTTTTAATGTTGATAAATTTGAAATTGTAGATAAAATTTCTGTGTTTATTGAATTTTCTGACATATTCAAATTTTCAAGTTTTGTTAATTGTTTTAACGGACTTGCTACTTTGATTGTGTTTTTGGATGAATTTAATGTAGTTAAATTTGTGAAATTTTCTAATCCTGATAAATTTGATATTGATGATGTTGATATATCAAGTTCTTCTATCTTTTCTATGTCTTTTGTTGATACTTCGATATTTTTTTCAACGTCATTTCCATTATAATTTATTTTTTTGGCACTTAATTGCTTTTTTATTGCATCATATAAATTTTTATCTTCAAATGCAATAGTTGTTGGATTAGTTATTGTGCTTGTAGCATAAATAATTGCCGAAAAGCTTATTACAGAAATAATAATTGCAAGTATAATTAATACTCTTTTGGCATTAGTTTTTTTCAATTTTTTCATCTCTTTATCCCCCGTAATTGAACTATTTTAATTATATATAAATCAACTTTTTTTGTCAATAAAATATAAAAAAATCATCTGTTTTTATAGTACCATTTTTTAGTAATTAATGTACCGTTAAGAACCGGTCCCAACGGTACATTATTCTAGTTCACTTACCATTTTATCTGCAAATACTGCATATCCAATAGTAGGGTCTTTTACAAATACATGAGTAATTGCCCCAATAAATTTTCCATTTTGTATAATAGGAGAACCACTCATTCCTTGTATTATTCCTCCTGTCTTGTTTAACAAATTTTCATCTGTAATTTTTACTACCATACTTTTATTATCATAATTATTATTTAAATATGTTTTCTGTATTTGAATTTTATATTCTTTTATTTCTCCATCTATACCTGATAATATTGTAGCTTCTCCTAAATTAATTTCTTGCCTTGTTGCCACATAAACCTTTTTAGAATAATCTATATCTATATTTTCTTTATTTTTTATTATTCCGTATATTCCATATGGAGTATTTTTATAGATACTGCCAATTGCATCATTTTGCATTATTGTTCCTTGTATTTTTCCTGGCTGTTCTTCTTGCCCTTTAACAAGAGATACAATACTTACTTTGTCAATCTCTCCAGATGATGTTCTTAAAACATCCCCTGTGTCTATATCTGTAATTGCATGTCCCAATCCTGCAAATGTTTGCATTTCTTCATTATAAAAAGTTAAGGTTCCTACTCCTGCTGCACTATCTCTAACCCATAATCCGATTTTGTATTCTCTATTTTTATCTTTTACTGGCGTTATTTTGCAATTTTTTTCTTGATTATCTCTAATATATTTAATTTCAATGCTATCACCATTGTACATATTTATAGCATCTATAAGTTCACTTGTATTATTTACTACATTATCATTTATTGCTATTATAGAATCACCTTCACAAATTTCTGTATTTTCATATGGCTTATATTCTTGTCCATCAGTACTTATAATTGAAGATGTTCCAACAACTAATACCCCACTTGTATATAGTTTTATTCCTACTACCTCTCCAATTGGTACTACTTGTAAATCCGAAATTCTTATTTCTTCACCTTTTACAGCAATTGTTTCAGGGGAATATCCTCTTGATAAACAAAACATATATAAAAATATCAGTATAAATAAAAAAATTATTTTTTTGAGTGTTTTCATTTTTTTCACTCCTTCATTTTTATTATTGTACTAATTTTTCTTTTTATACAAACTATTTTTCATCAATATGGAAAAATATGCAAAAAAAATAGTAATTATTTTACTTTTAAAATAATTACTATTTTATGTTGTTCCTGTAGAACCATTAATTGCTACTGTTCCTGATGATGCTGCTACTATAATATGAATATCTGAGCTTGTAACATTATAATAAACATTTTTTAATGCTTGAGATAATGTTTTACTACTATTTTTAACTGTAACAGATACTTGGTCTCCTTGTTTTAATATAAGTTTACCATATCTATTATTTCCTGGGCTTGTTGTTGATGATTGCCCTATTTTTTCCTCAACTTGGCTTGTATATAATGAATAATATGAATTGTTTCCTATACTTTCAATATCACTATCTGTCACCATTTTTGAAGGTGTTTTATCTAGAATTTTTACTTCTAAATCTATATCAAAAGTATTACCTGCTGAAAATAATGTAGATCTAAATTTTTGATAATTATCAGAAGTTATAGTTCCATCTCTTACAACTTCATTTACAAACTCAGCTGTTGCTGTTTGAGCAACTAATTGAGATACATCATCAGCTCTATCTGCTAATAAAAATAACGGAACTAAGAACATTAATATTGCTCCAATCAATATTCCCATTATATCCATTGACGTATTTTCCATTTATATCTCGTATAATCAATTATATAGAAATATTAATCTATCTAATTGATTAATTCCTTTCTCCTTAATTTATTAATTGATATATTATTATTCTTTTCTTTATTTTGGTTGAATCATTCCCTTGGTAGTATTCTCCTAAACTTTCTGTAAATTTATTTTTTACTAAAAATTGATACAATCCATCAGGATATGAATCTAACATAAATTGATTTCCATATTTAGTATCTTCTAACATTTCTAACATTTCTTGATTATCAGCATTTTGCCTTTTCCATCTTTCACGTCCAGCTAATATCATGCTTAAATGATTTGTTGCTGATTGAGATTGTGCACCAAATCCTTCTTCTGAAAGGTCTATACAATCAACTGTTACAGCATCTGGACTACTATTAGATACTTTATTACCTTCTGCATTAACTCTATTACCATATTGATTTGTTTTATAATATATTGGCAATGAATTTCCATTTTTATCTTTAAATATTATTTTTATGTTCTCTTCATATGCTTTATACATTGTTGGTATTATCGTTTCTGCTCCGACTTTTCTTGTTAAATCACTTGCTGGCTTTACATAGTTGTATTGTGCTTCTTTATCATACATTGTTGTTATTGTACTTACTGAAGAATTGGCTTGAGACAAACAAGATATACTTAATGATAATGCCAATACAAACAATAATACTGCTCCTGCAATTTTTAAAGCTTCTACTGCATTTTCCATAAGTATATCTCCCTTCTCAATAATATACGATTTTAAATCTTATTTTCCTCCTGTTGAAGTACCTGCTTTAACAACTGTAATTGTTTTTACAAGTCCTCCAGCACCATCATAATTAACTGTAATATCATATAAAGCACTTGTGTCTGCTTGTGCTGTTATACTAGTTGCTGTTGTAGCTAATGATGGAGCAGGTGATGTTCCTTTTACTTCTACTCTGTTTCCAGCATCAGTAGTACTTAAATTATGATTTAATACTGTTTGTAATAAAGAGTTTACTTCAGAACCTCTTTTGTTTTTTCCATTATATCTTGTGAATTTTTCGTTTTGTGCTTGTATCTCTTGTGAAGATAAATTTGCTTGTTGTACTGTATTTGCAGAATTGTTGTAAACAACTAATCCTAAAGATATAATTAAGATAGCTATTAAAACTGCTGCTGCAATTAATAATGCCTTTGTTGCGTTTTCCATAGTTTTTCTCCCCCCTTTGTTTACTTTTGTTTATTTCAAAATCGGTAATTAATTTTAACCGAACCTTATTAACTGTTCTCTTGTTGCTCAAATAATATGTACTTTATTCTTTTTGTATTTTTATGATATTCTACTTTTGAACATTTAAATTTGACATCTCCATAATATTGAACGAACTGCTCTGTTCCAACATTATAGATTGTTTCCATTTTATATGTTGTTTCATTATCTAACATATATATTTCAATTTCAATAGAATTTTCATCATTTTGTATGTAATTTCCTTGTTCATCTTTTTCTATTTTATTTTTAGTATTTTTGTCAACTGCTTTATTAATCATTGAAGCTACATCTAGTCCATAAACTTCTTGATCTTTGTATTTATCAAAGTCCAAATTTTCTCTTTGAATAACATTACATTCATTTTTATAAGAAATATATCTATATCCTACAATTGCTACAATTATTACAATTATTGACAAAAATATAAATACTTTTTTCATTCTTTTCTCCCATTATAACATCTATTTTTTTTATTTGCAACATATTTTTTTAATTTATTGTATTAAAACTTATGCTATAAACTTGACCAGTTGTTTCACTTATTAAAACATCGCTCGGAGTACACTTATACTGCTTATCTTTGTTACTTTCTAATAAATCTGCTATGTTATCATTTATAGTCTGATCTATTCTTGTACCATTTAAGATAACTTGTACATATAATGAATTAGTAGATGCATTCCATTGATTGCTATCAATTTCATTAGCTTGATTATTTTCATATGCCATATTAGCAACTGTAACTACATCTTGTATTGTTAAATCAGATTGTTTTACTCCATTTGAATAATTAATGTAATTAAGATATTTAGAGTTAAAACTATTAATATCATTATATTTTACTTGTGTATTTGATTCTTCTACATAATTTTGTAGACTTGCATATAAAACAGCTGCTAATGATAGAACCATCACTACTATTAATACTCCTGCTGCAATATACAATGCCTTAACCGCATTTTCCATATAAGTATTCCTTTCAATTAATCAAACTTTGCATTTCCATTTTCTTCTACAATTACAAATGTTATTCCATTGACTCTAGCACTTGTCTTATTAGTGTTATGTGTTACACTTGTACATTTAAACATTGCTCTTTTTAATTGAGTATATTGATAATATTTTTTTGTTGCATTAACTATATTTGTTAAATCTGTATCAGACAAATTATTTGTTTTAGATGCTCCTAAAATATTTTGAAGTTTTTTTATTCTAGTATCTTTTAAAGAATCTTTTTCTTGCTTAGATAATCTATTAGATGCTAATTGTTCATCAATTGCTATATTTTGTATTTCTGCTGTTAACCTTTGAAGTTGAGTATCAGATAATCCTGTTCCACTTATTAATGTCGAAGACAAATTAGTGATTTTTTCTAAATTGTTATCTGATGCTGTTGTATTTTTTAATATATTTCCATTCATTTTTCCTTCAAATATACTTCTGTCACTAGAACTATATTTAAAATTATTATTTGCAGAGTTTTGATATCCTTTAAAATCTACAGACATTATAACTTTATCATAATCTCCTTCAATTCCAACTATTGATGTATTATAATTAACAACTTTATTCATTACAGAAATTAATTCATTTCCTCTGATTGTTTGACCATTATAATTTTCAAATTTTGCATTAAACTCTGCATCTTGTTCTATAATTTTATTTTCATGTTGTGCAGAAAAATAACCAGAAATCTGTCCTCCAAATATCACTAAAAGTGACAAAATCATAACTGCTAACAATACCCCTGCAGCAATAAGCAAAGCTTTTGTTATATTTTCCATTTAAACCTCCATTATTAAGCATTTAATTGACTGAATGTACTTGTCATACTTGTTAATCCTATTACTACCAATGGTATAATTAAATATCCAACAAATAAACAAATCATTGGTGCAAAACCAACACCTTTACCTATCAATCCTTTTCTAGATACTAATTGGTCATTTGTATCTTTTCTCTTTTGTTGATGGTAATCTCTGTCTGCATCAAGTTCATCAAATGCCTCTCTAATAGGAATTTTCTCTACAGCAGCTTGTAAACTTTCTACAATTCTTATCATGTCTTGATTTGTTACAGAATTCTTAAGCTCCTCAAGTGCTTCCCATGCACCTGCTTCATAATTATTTACACATTTGGATATTGGCTCTTTAAAAATATTTGCATATCTTTCTAACCATTCCAAAATCATTTCTACACTAATTCTCTCAATTTTCATTAACATCAGTATAATTGTTTGGAACTGCATTACTTCATTTTCCATTTCAAGTTTTCTCATGAATTTTTGGAAAATCATCATCCATACTGGTGCCATATATGCTATTAAAGCAAATCCACATGCTAATAATATTTCAAACCATTGCATATACTCAGAGTTAACAACTTTTAATTTTCCCATAATTCTTTTTGCATCAGTTGATAATTTTTCATCATCTTCTTCATAATATGGTGAATTAACCATTTCTCTTTCTACTCTATCTTGAGTTATTTTAAGGTCTCCCTTTAACCTATCTAAGAAATAATTATCTTGTTTTGTTAAGTCATCTGCTTTTTTCTGATTTTTTTCTGACAATGTTCCTATTATCGTCTGTTCCGTAGTCGGATTTGTATATACATAATTTATCGCAACTTTGTGTAATATAATAAAGAATATTATTGAACATATAAAAGTTACAATTGTTAGTAGCAACCTATTTATATATATCCATTCCATTTTTGCCTTTGATGCCGATTCTTTCATTAAATTTTGCATTTTTCTATAATCTTTTGTTCCAGGCTTTGGTATAAAACAGTTTATTATTTGTTTTAATACTGGAATTTTATATACTTTTTCTTGCCATGGATGATCATTATGTGATATTGCAACTTGAACTCCACCATTATCTTTTAATTTTCTTGTCATTATGTATGATACAACTGTTAATAATACTATTAATATTTGTGCTACTAATCCTAATTTTCCATTATAAAAACTTGTTGTAAAAGCAAAATTTGATACAGACCAAGATTTTAATGGTTCTAATAATAGCACTGGTGCAATTGAGATAAAAGTTAAACTTTGAAATACATAATTTAATTTATCTCTTTTTAATATCTCTAGTTGCATCTCTTGTGTTATATTATCTACATTTTTTAGATATAAAGAAGAACCGTCATCTCCTCTTCTATCACCAAATTCTTGTGTTAAATATGATATACCAGCAAATTCTTTTAAATAATCATTTGGTGCTACATCATAATATTTTTCTAGTTCAGTTTCTGGATCATCTGAACATAAAATTTCATATATTTTTTCACCTTGTTTAGAAACATTTTTTTCATCATCCAAAGATACTTGATAAATTGCCTCTTCTACCATGTTATATTCATGGTAAGCATGTCTAATTTCAGCAAAAAAGTCTATTTGTTCTTTTAATAAGTTATTATCAATTTTATCAACCATTCCTTGTACCATTGTATCTACAATAAATAGTTCAAAAATCAATAATATTGACATCAATAACCAGTTATTATGAGTTATAAAAATTGTTATTAGCCCTACAAAGAAAAATATCAAAATTGCTTTGGTCATAATCTTTGCAGCTTCTTTTCTTGTAGTATATTCATCATCTATATTGACTATTTCTAGTCTTCTTCTTAGTTTAAATAAATATCTCTTAAGAAAAGGTGTTCTAATAAGTCTGATATATATTTTTTGATACATTATGTCAGATGAAAAACTATTAGCCTTTGTTCCTTCTTGCAATTTTTTCATTTTTGCATATTCAGATTTTCCCATTAACTTCTTTAAAATAAAATATGCTACAATAATGCCAACAAACAAGACTACTGTTATAATCATTATATATTTTAACATCTGTGTACTCATGTTCTAAGAACACCTCCTACATTTTATATTATTTTTGTACTTTTACTCTTTTTTCTTTTTTGGTTTGATTTCCCCAATATTTTTCTACAAAGTTGTCAAATTCCTCTAAGTCAGATTCATCCATATTTGCTCTCATTTCTGCCAAATTCTTATCTGTTATTTTATTTGTTATTTGATATTCTCCATCTACATATTCAAGTATATTTTGATATCTATATAAATTTTGTTCTGTTATCTTTGAAAAATATGTTGTTGCATTTTCAAAGAATTTTTGAACTTTTCCATCCATTGTTTTTTCGCCTTTGTAGTCATAATCATATGTTTTTTGATCTACAACTGGAATACATTCTGTTACTCTTTCGATATATCTTCTACCTCTAAAGTCTTTTTGTAGGTGTATGTCAAAATTTAGTACTTGTACTACTTGCTCTTCTGCTGTTTTTTCGTTTTTGAATACTCCAGCTCTTAGCATTGAGTTACGAAGTGCTGTTACTAAGTCTGGGAATGTTTTAGCATGGTGAGTAAATAATGTAAATTTAGATGCAACCTGTGCAGATTGAATCATCCAAGATGCTACGGGGTCTGTTGCAACCTCACCTATGATGTTTACAGAACCGTCAGTTTTTTTCTGTACGTCCAAACACTCTTGTCCAGATATTGTATCTGTCTCACGCATTGATAAAATGTTTCTTGTTGGATAAACTTTTCTTAAGTGCAACTCGAAAGCAGTTTCTGTAATACGTAAGTTCATTGTTTCATATATATTTTCAATCATTCCCATAAGTAATGTTGTTTTACCACAACCCTGCTCACCAGTGATTGATGTAATTCTTGCTCCTTTTACTAGGAATTTTAATAATTCAATTACTTTATCATTTCCAGGCATATCACCAGTCCATTGTTCAACTGTTGCTCTTTTTACGTCGAACTTTCTTACAAAGAATGCCCATGTTTCTGACATTGATGGTCTTACTACTACAACACGAGAACCATCTTTCATTTCATTAATTTTATAACCATTTGTATCTGACAACTGTCCAGGGTTATTGTATTTATAAATGTTTTGACATACTCTTTTTAATTCTGCTTCTGTTCCAAATGATAAAAATGCTAAACGAATTGATTTACCTTGGAAGAATATCCAGATACTATCACATGCTCTAGGTACCTTGTGTTCAGCAACTTGATCTAAGTAATCCCCATCTGTTTGTGCTACTTGGCTTAAAAAACTTTCTGGCAAACCTGATACACCACCAGAAACTCCATCTATATTCATATCTCTTATTTCATCTATTGAGCTATACCCTTTATAATGTTGATATATTCTTTGTACTACAACCTCTAGTTTGTCTTGAAAAGATAGTATTATTTTTTCTTTTTCATATATCTGGTCTATTTCGTCATCTGTTATTACATAACAAGGTTTTGTTTCACCTTCCAAGTATTTTAATGTAGCTAAGTTGTATCTCTTTATTATTTGTGTTAAAGCCTCATAACCAAATTCTTTTTTATACACATAAATTAATATATCAAACTTATCTTGTGATGTTAATAATGATGGCATATCAAATGGAATTGCACTTGATATATTCGCTTCATTTACTCCATATTCTTTTGCTAATAAATCTGAAATAAGTTCTTTTACATATCTTTTATCATTAACATCTCCATATGTACAACCCTTTAAGGCCTTTTTTAAAGCATATTTTTTACTTTTTCTACGTTTCAACTCTTCTTCTGATAATCCAATATCATATAAATTTACTTTAGTTATTTCATCTAACCTTTTCTTTATATAATCTCTCATAGCATCAAGAGTATATGTCTTTTCGTCTTTTTGTATTTGCTCTTCTACCTCTGCATTTTTATTTTTCTTTATAAAATATGCTATGCCACTACCGGCAAGTATTATAACAACTAGTGTTAATAGTATATTAGTTAGTGTCATTTTTTCACCTCATTCTCATTTGCAATTCTTTTAATCTTTTTATAATTTTATCTACAAGTTTTTGTACATCTTGTGCAAAAATGTAATTTTCATCTGATGTGTCTTTTATATTATCTAATCTTAATAACAAATCCGCTACCCCAGACTCTTCTGCTGCCTCAAAATACAACATATTAAATGGAATTACACTCATTTCTTTTCTCTCCTCTAAGTATTTCATTATATTTTTTAAGTTATATTTTGACTGCCTCATATATTTTCCTATAACTGGTAGTGTTTTAGGAGTATTAAGTTGTGGTTTATTTTCTATTAATTTTTTATATCGGTCCAGGCTTTCTTTCTTTTGTGAAAACACTATTACATTTAAATTAGACACTTCTAAAATTTCATTTCTTACAGCTGGTGATATTGCCTTGTCTAAATCAACTAATACCATATCATAATATTGATTGGCCATTCTAATTAATTCAACATAACATTTTTCTATATCACGGTAAGTTTGAAAATTATAATCTGAATTTTCATCTTTTACTCCATTATATCCATTTATTACTTCTAGTCTGCCTTTGAAAATAACTCTTGTATAATCTGTTATTGCACTAGGTGTTAATTTATTAGCTGTAATTAATTTTACTAGGCCTTCAATTCCATTTTCTACAGCTATATTATTGGCTTTTCCTCCAAATATCTTAAGATTTCTTTGTACTTCATTTCCCCAAAAGCAATTTTTAATAGTAGGATCTTGGAAACTTGTTGATATCAATAAAATTTTGTAATTTTTTTCTATTGCCATACGTGTTGCAACTGCAACTGCTGTAAGTGTCTTTCCTGATTGTTCTCTATCATCATTCCAAAATGTTACAATTGACATTTTTTAAACTCCTTTTAAATAATTATCTAAAGATTTTTTATTATACTCTTGATTTGTTTTTTTCCGATTTCTGGATCTATATCATTTGTTAAAAATGCTATATTTGCTTTGTATTCACTGCTTAAATTTTTAAATTTTATTTTTGATATACGTTGATTCTCCATAATTGCTGGCAAATCGCCATTTTCAAGCAAGAAATAAATTTTCTCTTCATTCCATATTGCTTTTGTGCCCAATACTAAATAATCAAAATATTCCTCCTCTTCTCTTAGCATATCTTTAGAATAAAACACTCTGGTCATTCGTGTTGGCACTCCTAACTGACTTAATATTTCTACCCCTTTTTTTAATGAATACATGTCAAATGATGTAACAAAATATATTTTATCTGCTCCTTGTAGTCCAAAATTTACAACACCCTCAAACTTATCTGTATCAATTATTATATAATCATAATTTAGCTCTTCATTCTCCTCTAGGCCTAAATATTGTTTTAAATTTTCAAAATTATTGAATCCTACAGCAACATCTATATCTTCAAAAGTAGTTACATATGATTTTGTTGGATTTATTACTGGCACTACATATTTGCATTTTTGAGTTATTGTATCATCCATTATTAGTACTCTTTTTCCTGACATAGCAAAGATTTTTGATATGCTTAATATCACATCTGTTTTGTCAAATGCTCCTATAAACCCGATTTTTTTCATATGTTCTTTATCTTCCTTTCCATTCAACTCCTATAGCAAGGGCACAAATATGCCCTTGCTATTTTTTATTAATTTGTTGTAGTTGTTGTTCCACCTAATGATTCTAGATATTTTTGTCTTGCAGTGTTTTGATTTGTTATATTTTCATCAGCTTTATCTTTTATATTTGCTGAATAATCTTCTGAAGAATTTATTAATGATTGTAAATAGTCATTTCTACTTTTCTTAGCTGATTCAGAATATCTTGCAGCTAATTCTTCACTAGCAATACTTACAATATTAGGATTTGATTGAATTTGTGCAGTTACTGCTGCATTTGGTGTATATGTTGGTAATGCTGCATTTTGCATTCCAGCTTCAACATATTTTGTTGCATATAATTTAGAACCTAATAATCCATAAGCTTCTACTATAGCACTTGACATTGATAATATCTCATCTTCTCTTAGATTAACTCTTATTGTATCTGTTACATATGAACCATCTGAATTCATTGGAATATCAACTTTTGCTTTTGATACTACTATAAAATCTTGTCCAGCTGGTGTCATTAATCTAATATCTATGTAATCATTTGTCATCAAATCAACTGGTAACACAACCATGTTATATTCTTGTTGTCTTACATCATCTGTTACAACTTCATCAGATTGAACAACCAAATTAGGTGTAATTACTGTATTTTTGTTCATTGTTACTTTTGCAACAACTGGTGCATTTTGTAATGTTATATATTCTTTTACTCTTGTCTTATTATTTCCTGTTGTCATTGAAGTTGTATCTAATTTGTATATATAATATTCTCCTGTTGTAGGCTCTTGATAAACTCTTGTGATTTTGTCAGTACTATTTGATGAATCTACAATATATGCTCCATCATCATCTTGATTTACATCTTCTCTAGAAGAGACTTCCGTTAGTGCACTCTTGTCTCCAGTATATTTATCTGAGCATTTATATTTTTTTCCATCAATTTCTACAACCTCTACTATTGAGTCAGGTTCATTTATATATAATCCTTGTTCTGGTTGGCTAAACGCTGAGCTTGTTATGTTATTATAATAATCTGTATTAAATGTCTTTCCATCCTTTGTTTGTAGATACCATGTATCAATAACTGATGCTGTTGCTGTTGCATTACTTGGTATTGCATCCTGATTTACTTGTTTTGCAGTAAACATATCTTGTGTTATCATTTGCCCTGATTTTACATCCTGATTTAACACATATACATTTCTTTTCGCATTAACTTCTGCCTTTAATTCATCTGCTTTTTGTTTTAATTGTACAAATAATAAAGCTATTATTACTCCTGCTATTAATAATGTTACGATCATTCCTAATAAGAATGAATTTCTTGCTTTTCTTTGCATTGGATTTGATACCATCTTTAATTTCCTCCTTATTTTCTTTTGCCTTTTTTTCGCATTTATATACTTTTTATGCTATCTTTATTAATTTTACCTCTTTTTTCTCTCAAAATCAATATTATCCATATTTTGTAATATAAACTTAATATTTTTGTAATATTTCTGTAATATTTTATTTGTGACGTTTGGGACCGGTTCTTAAAAGTACCATTTTTGTGACGTTTGGGACCGGTTCTTAAAAGTACTATTTTTGTGACGTTTGGGACCGGTTCTTAAAAGTACCATAAAAGGTACCGTTACAATGAATCTAAAGCTTCTGCCACACCATCTTCAGTATTGGCTGAAACTACCTTATCTGCAATTTCTTTTATATGTGGATGACTTTGTCCCATTGCAATTCCTAATCCTGCATTTTTTATCATCATTTCATCATTTATATTGTCTCCAATAGCAACTATCTCGTCTGTGTTTATTTGCATCTTTTCTTTCAAAACCTTTATCGCATTCCATTTATCAACATTTTTCGCAGAAACTTCAGTGTAAAAATACTCTATTGGGATTTCTTCAGTTCCTTGTCTTATCATTTTTCTTGACATATGTGAAACTTCTAACACTTCTATGTCATCAATTTCTTTTAATTTTCTCATTATTGAATTAAAAATTGATTGCGTGCTATCACATACTGTAATTTTTAGGACTTTTTCTTCTCTATTTGCTATATAATCATATATATTGTCAATAATATTAATATGTGTTTTATTCTTTTCCTCTTTGTTTAAGTTTTCTTTATGGTAGTATAAAACATTACATTGTAAGCTCTTAGCAATTATTTCCTTTTCTGTATATATATTGTAATAGATACTATTTTCTTCACAGATTTTTATGATATCCAAAACTTTTTGCTTTTTTAATATATTTTCGTATATTATTTTCTTTTTTGCTATATCATATATGATAGCTCCATTTCCTGATATAAAATATTTTTCACTTTGTATTTCTTTTGCGATTGTTTTTATTGAATCTATCGGTCTTCCTGATGCAATTACTACTTCTATTCCTTTTTGCTGTGCTCTTTTTATTGCTTCTTTCGTTTTTTGTGTTACTGTTCCATATTGATTTAACATTGTTCCGTCTAAATCTATTGTCGCTATTTTATACATAATTTCGTTTCCTTTCTTTTTTGGGTTTTGGTACCGTTGGGACCGGTTCTTAAAAGTACCATTTTTGTGACGTTTGGGACCGGTTCCTAAAAGTACCATTTTTGTGACGTTTGGGACCGGTTCCTAAAAGTACCATTTTTGTGACGTTTGGGACCGGTTCCTAAAAGTACCATAAAAGGTACCGCTAGGAACCATTCTTGTTGTACCGCAGAGAACCGGTCCCAACGGTACCTTTTATTTCAAAAAATTTCCTGTTTATTTTCTTCAAAATTGTACATCATAAGTTTAGAAAAAGCAATAGTTTTTTCTAAACAATAACAATTGAAATGTTATATATAACAGGAGGTGAATAAACATGGCAAACTCAAATAATAGTAACAAAAAATTAGTTCCAGAAGCTATGAGCGCTTTAGATAAATTTAAATACGAAGTTGCTTCAGAAGTTGGTGTAACTTTAAAAGATGGATATAATGGTGATATATCAGCTAAAGATGCTGGTAAAATAGGTGGAAATATGGTTAGAAAAATGATTCAACAAGTTGAAAATAATATGGCTAATAAGTAATTTTACTAGTTAGCATTAGTATTTACTAATCGTTTTCCGAATATTCATAAATAATCATAAATTGTATAATTATTGATTATTTATTATATTCCAAGCATATTTATGCATTTATTGCATATAATATATGTAATGGCAGAAGTATTTTTCTTGATTTTATATATGTTTTTTTGTTTAAGCATACATAAAGGCAGGAGATGTGCTCCTGCCTTTTACTTTTATATTAAAATGGTACTTTTAAGAACCGGTCCCAAATGTACATTTAAGATTTCAAAATTTCTTCAGCATTTAAAGTTGTAAGCTCCTTCAACTTCTCAGGTGAAATCCATTTTTCAAGTTTTTTCAAAATCTTTGGAACTTTCGGATAAATTTGTCCTACAGCATGAACATCAGACCCCAAGAAACTTATCAAGTCTTCTTTTAGTAATTTCTTCAATGTCTTCTTTGCTGTACTTCCATACATTCCAATTACACTACCATAATTAGATTGAAATAATGCTCCCATATCTTTAAGTTCTCTAGCAAATTGGATATCTTCTTTCACATAGCTGTATCTTTCCGGATGAGCTATAATTGGTTTATATCCATTTTGTATTAGTTTATATACCACATCTTTAGCAAATAATGGTTTTGAATTCATTGGCAATTCAAATAATACATAATTTGTTCCATTTATTGTTGATGCTTTCCCTTCTTTTAAAAGTTCTACTATCTCTGTTGTTATGTAGATTTCGCTCCCTAAATATAACTTTGGAAGTTCAACCTTATTACCCGCGTCAAGAACATTATATTTTCTAGCACTAGCATCATTCATCTCGGTCTGCTCAGCTAACTCAACAAGCAAAGCTTTTCTTTCCTCTTCAACACACTCGTAATAATTTTGCAAATAATGTGATGTTGAAATAATTCCAGTAAAACCTGCTTGGGCAGCTTCTTTTATTAAGTTAACTGATTCTTCCATGCTTGTAGAACCATCATCTATATTAGGTAATATATGTGAATGAAAATCTATCATTAAAAATTCCTCTTATCTCTATTTTCTTTTTCTTTTTGCAAATAATCATTAAACTGATTTAGCATTTCAGTTGCTCTTTCTTCAGGAGATTTTCCATTTTCAAATGCTATATTAAAATTATTCAAATTGCTAGAACTCTCCATATTGTTATTGTTTAAGTTTACTGCTCTATTGAGGTTATTTTGATTATTTGTAGCATGGGGATTATTCTGGCCATTTTCACTTTTTTCCTTTTCAACTTCTTGAACTACATTTTTTAAATAATCATCTTTTTTTCTATCTCTGTTTAGCATTTCGTTAGTTCTAGCACGTTGAGCTTGTCTTCTTTTTAAAGCTTCCATCTCTTGTTTTTTTCTAGCATCCCATTTAGCAGTAGTAGAAGCATAATAATATGTCTCATTTGCTTTCTTTCCAGAAGAAGGTTTTTGGTTATAAACAACTCCAGCAATATTTCCGCCTACATTTTTAATATCTCTTACAACTTTTGCTACATCATCCTTTTTAGTCATATTGTGACCAGTAACAATAATTGTAGAATCTACTAATCTTGATAAAATAACAGCATCTGTTACCAATTTTGATGGAGTACCATCAATAACTATTAAATCAAACTCCGTTTTTAATTCATTTAATAAATCCGCCATTTTTTGTGTTACTAATAATTCAGATGGGTTTGGTGGTACATTACCTGATGGTATCAAATATAAATTAGGCACTTTTGTAACTCTTATATAATTCGCCAAATCTTGTGATTCAAAGTTCTTTTCATTGACACCTGATAAATAATTAGAAAGTCCAGGGCAAGGAGCAACTTTAAAAATGTTATGCAAGCAACATTTTCTCATGTCTGCATCTATCAACACTACCTTTTTATCAGCTTGAGCAAATGCAATAGCTAAATTTGATGACACCCAAGTTTTTCCTTCTCCAGGTATTGTTGAAGTTACTAATAATGAACTTAGTCCTTTATTTGAATTCATAAATTGTATATTTGTTCTTAATGTTCTAAATAATTCAGACACATAAGACTTAGGCTCTAAATGTGCTATAAGGTCTTTTTTCATTTTCTCTTTTTCCCCTTTCTTTTGTTATCTTCCTCTTCATATAATGGCATAGTTGCTAAAACTGTAAGTCCAAAATTTTTTTCTATATCCTCTTCTGATTTTATAGTTGTATCTAGCATATTAACTATTAATACATACATTACTGCAATAACAGCTCCTACAAATGCAAAAATAACAATATCTTTTACATGATTAATATTGTATGGTGCTTGTGGCACTTCTGCAGCATCAACTACATGAACATTTTCTACGCCATAAAATTCTTTTACATTGTCTATAAAAACTTTTGCAATTTCATTAGCAATTTTTGTAGCCAATGCAGGATCCTCATTTTTTACTGAAATCTCTATAAATTCAGTGTCTTCAGCAGCTGTTACACTTACAATCTTCTTTAAAGTCCCTTCTTCCATTTTTAATGATAAATTTGAAATTACAGTTCTTACAACTTTATCACTTTTTACAAGTTTACTATATGTAGAAACTAATTTTGAGTTTAATGTAACATCTGTTGCTGTTATTGATGAATCTTTTCCTGTTGTACTTTGAGCTGAGTTTGTAGCTAACAGCAATGATGTTGTAGCTTGATATTTAGGTGTTACAAATCCTACAGTGTATATAAAACCTATAACTGCAAATATTGCAATTATTAGTATTATTTGTAACTTTTTGTTCCAAAATATTTGTACTAATTCTTTTAAATCTATTTCTTCCATTACATTTCCCTTTCTGCTTTTATATTTTCTTTTGTTTCCTTCTTTATTACAACTGCTACATAAATTGCAACTACAAAAATTGCAACTACAAGCATTCCTAATGACAATGAAGTTATTTTATTAAATACATCTTGCATTATTGTTACCAAGCTATTTGAAAATACATCATTAAAAATTTTTATACCTTGAATATTTACTTTAGCTTGTACTATTTGACATCCTGCTATTCCAAATATTGATGTTGCCATCAATGCAATTCCACAATCTTGAAAATCTTTTGAAACTTTTTTATTATTAACCACCAAAATAGCAATAAAATCAACCGCTAATATTATAAGTAAAACATTATAAATTTTGTTTAGCACATTTATAGCTTTTTTATACACATTGTTTATTTTATTTTCATATTGGCTATGAACTAGTGTATCTGTATATTCATTGCATATATGATTTACAAACTCATTTATAGCTTTCTCATTTTGTTTTGTTTTAATTCCTAATTTATCTATATTGGCATTTAAATTTGTTGAAATTTCTGTTGTGTCTATTGTTTTATTTGTGCCATTATATATGTTGTCTAACATTATATTTATATCATTTTTCACTTTGTCTTGTGTACATATATTATTTAGGACTTCTTCGTCTAAACCAGATTGATATATGTAATTTTCAAAATTTGATTCTACTAATTTATATGTTCCTGAATAAAAGTCTGTTTCTTCTAGTTTTTGCATCACATAATTTTTATTTAAAACTGTTGAAGATGCAATTGTTATTGCACACAAAGTTATCAGGCATATTGTTAGTATTGTTATAAATATAAATTTTAGAAGATTTATTAATACTTTCATTTTTATTTTCCTTTCTATTTTGCAATTATTTTTCTAATTCTGCATATACCACATATCTTTGTGTTGCATATCCTACATTGTTGAACGGATAACATGTATATACCATCAAAATTTCTTTATCTCTTTGGATTGGCAATTTATCTAATTCTGTTTCTTTGATTAATTGCATATCATAGATTTTATATACATATTCACCATATGATGTTGTTACTTTTATTTCGTTTCCTTTTTGCAATTCTGAAAATCTTCTAAACATATTTTTTGAGTTGTGCCCCATATAAATTATTGAACCACCTTCACCTGGAAAGTAGCTTCCACTAGAGTGCCCAACTCCCTTTTTTAATATTTCAAGTGTGTCTCCATAATATACTGGTAAATTAACACCTATTTTATCAATTTCTATTGTCGCATATTTTGTTCCATATTCTGGATAATTTTTAATTGTATTTTTGTCTGTATTTGTATCTGCGCTTATTGTTGTTTCTGCAGGTTCTATTTTTGCATCTGTTGTTATTGAAACTTTGTTTACAAGTGTAAATACTTCGTCTATTTTTCGCCCTAAAAATAGTTTGATGCACAAAAACAATAGTCCTGCAACTAATAAAGCAACTATTATACTACTAATAGTTGCTTTTACTGATTGTACTAATTTATTATTCATGTACAGTTCTCTTTGTTACAACAGTGATAGCAAGGGCAATTACTGCTATTACAGAAGTAGTTAAAACAACA
The DNA here is from genome assembly GCA_934155625.1 of uncultured Clostridia bacterium. Lineage (GTDB taxonomy): Bacteria > Bacillota > Clostridia > TANB77 > CAG-508 > CAG-269. The sequence goes on along the minus strand of CAKPHD010000006.1, from coordinate 17,971 downwards.
TTAACGTTATTTCCTGTATATGCTAATTTTCCGTTATTTTGTCCAACTGTTTCAATTAATTTTCCTGTATTGTCATAAATTTCTACTGTTCCTTTTTTGAATACTAATTTAACATCAACTATGCTTGCAGCTGAGTTAGCTATTGATTTTAATTGGTCTTTTTGAGCATCTGTTAATTTGTTGATGTCTGTTGTTCCTGCTTTTTCCATTACAGCTATTGCTTCGTCTGCTTTTGCAACGATTGCATTTGCTTGATCATCTGTTACAGGATTTTCAGCTAAGTATCTTTCTACTTTTACTTTGTCTGCTGATGTCATTCCGTATTTTTTACCTTTTGTGTATAATTCATCTGCTAATGTAGATGTTGTTGCAGCATTTACTAATGTTGCACATGCCATTACTATGATGGCTGTTAATATTGATATTACTATACTTTTTTTCATAGTTATCTCCCTTTCTTTTTTATTTTTTATTTTACTCTTTGATTATAACATTTACTATTTTTTTGTGCAATAGTTTTTTGAAAATTTTTTGGTGAATTTTGATTTTGATATTATTGCCATTAAAACCAAAAATATTATTGCTCCAATTATTGCACCACTTGTGTCTATTAACACATCTGTAAATTGGCTTGTCCTTCCGGCTACAAATAGCTGATGGAATTCGTCTGTGCATGCATATAAGAATGATGTTATTACTGATACTACTATTGCCTTCCATTTTTTTATCTCATAATTTCTTAACCAGTTTAGTATTAAAATACTTAATATCAAATATTCTGTTGCATGCATGCATTTTCTTAGTGGTTTGTTTAACTTTTCTATTAGTTGTTCTTCATTTTGGTTTTGAGCATTATTTTCTTTGATTGTTTCTGTACCTTTTTCTGTATTGCCAGATTCTGTTTGTGATAAGCTTTCATTTTGTTTTGAGACTGATGTCTGGTTTAATATTTCTATTGTTTCTTTTATTGTTGCTTTGCTTTTTTCGTTTGATTCTTCACTTGGCATTGATGAGAATATGAATATTATTGACATACAGATTAATATAAGTGCTATGTTTATTGTTTTTTTCATTTATTTCTTCCTTTATTGCATTCTTATTTTATAATTCTATTTTCTCCAACAACAATAGAATCTTGTGGAATTTCTTTTGTAACAATTGAATTAGCTCCAACTGTAACATTATCATTTAAAATTGCTTTTCCTATTACAATTGCTCCAGCACCAATTTTAACATTATTTCCTATAATAGGATTCTTATCACCGTTATATCCTACTGTAACTTGTTGATTTATGGAACAATTTTTTCCAATCTCTTTTGCTGCTATAATTGTAGAAAATCCATGTTGAAAATACAGTCCACCATTAATGTTTTCAGGTGACATATTTATATATAAAGTATCTAGTGGTTTAAATAATAATCTTCCAAATATATACTTTATTGGATTTCTGTGCAATCTATTCAACATAACATTTCTAAATGCTTTTTCTTTGCATAAACAATATCCAAACAAAACAATTCGTATATGTTTATTTCTATCACATTCATCTATAGCTTGTCTTATCCATGCATCAATATCTTCTTTAACTTTTTCTTTGAATCTGCAGTGATTAACTATATAATAATATGGCAATACTCTAAACATATTTAAATAAACTTGTACATATCTAATCTCACTCAAACTAATTTTCATTGATTTTTTCCCTCTTTCTTATTTTCTCTATAATAGGATGTATAAATTTTTTCATTAATTCATTAAATTCATCTGATTTTCCAAAAATTATTATATTTATTAAATTTGGTATTATAATAACAACAAAACATTTAATGCAAAATCCTACAAAATCATTATTATTAATTAATTTAGATATATACAATGTGATTACTATTTCAAATGCAAATACTATAATATATTTTATATATTTTAGAAAATACTTTTTTACAGATGTCTTAAATTCATATTTATGAATCAAATATGGATCAATCCACACATATGATAATAATTGAGCAATTGATGTTCCTATAAATATTCCTACTACTCCCAACATTTTACATAATATTATAGACGTAACAATATTTACTATTGCACTTATATATGGTGTAGCTTTTCCTTTTTCAAAAAGTCCTAATGTAGTTCTAAAAATGAATCCCGGATTCCTTACCCCATCTATAAAAAAACTTACTGATAACGCTATTGATACTCCCAAATTCATAACATATCCTTCTCCTAGCCATAACCCTATAAATGGATTCAAAAGAACTATAAATGCAATTGAACAAAATGAATATATAATATAATTTATAAACGTCATTTGATAGAAAACACTTTCTTTTTTTTCCCTATCATCTGTTGCATTTAAATTTCCCACACTAGCAGTTACTCCTGTCAATGCAGACGTAACCACACTTTTTATTGATTGAATTATTAGTGTATAGTTAGAACATAGACCAACTGTTCCTACATTTACCATAGAAGATATTAAGATATTATCTGTTCCACTTAGTATCACTTCTCCAAATTTGTATACAATCAAAGATTTTACATTGTTAAAAATATTATTTTTTTCATTTTGTGGCATTTTTTTTACTTCTTTTTCATTTATAAAAGGAAACATTTTATCTGCTATTTTAGCAAGTATAATATTTTCTATTAATGTTGCAAAAATTTCTATTATTAAATAAACCAAATAATTTCTAGTTAGTATTAAAAATATAATTTCGATAATACTCCTTGTAAAATACACAATACTGTCTACATTATTAATCACGCTTTGTTGTTGATACGCAGTAATTATTGATTTTTTATATGTAAAGAAGTATGAGGATCCAGTGTTAAACAAAAACAAAATATATATTAAAATAATATTTTCTGAAATATTAGGTACATCTGTTATTATATATTTCAAAAATGGTATAATTCCTAGTCCTAATATAATAACTACAATTCCAATAATACTATAACATTTTTTATATAGTCTCATTAATGTTTTTATCTTTTCCCTATCATTATTTGCAATTGGTTTATACATATTAAATATAATAGCAGTCCCTATTCCTAGTTCTGTAAATGATAACATAGTTAATATATTAATAAACAATCCATTTACCCCTAGGTATTCTGTATTTAGCATTTTAATAAATACTGTTCTTACTATAAATGCCATTAATTTATTTACAATTTGAACAATAGCTCCAGTTTTAGCATTCCTTACCGAATTTTTAGTTCTTGATTCTTCCACTCGCTTACATCTCTCCCTTTAAGATTTTTTTGACTGTTTTTTTTATATTTCTATAATAATAGATAATGTTATACTTAATACTTGTCCATAAAAAATTATATTTTTTTCTCTTTAGTTTATCTATATTCTTCTTATAATTACTTGGTTTTAAGCTCTGTTCTGTTTGTTGTCCAAATCTTTCCTCTACATCAACTTGTTCTATACTCACATTCTTTAATTTTTCTATCAATTCTTTTCCTTTTAACGTATTAATACAAACCATAGAATATCCTTTTTCATCCTTTTCATATCTTTTTCCCCAAAAGTCTCCTAATCTTATATCAGCACATGAATCATTTCGAAATTCACATTCATAACATGATTGTGAATTGCACATACTATTAAGAAAATACATATAGAAAATATCTTTGTCACGTATTCTTACATATTCTTTTTTATCATCATATATTTTCATATAATAATTATGCCATCCTAATTTTTTTTCTCTAAAAATCACTTTTGGATTTTTATGTATTCCATATTTTTTAGTAATCTTGTCTAAGTATTTATTCCATAAATTATATGTTGGAACTCCATGACAATATATATCAATCAGTAAAAATTTTTCTTCAGCTTTTTTTAATTCTATTATTTTTCTAAATCCTGCAATCTGACAAGGTGTTCCAAAAACCACACACTCCTCATTTGATTCTAATGCATTTTTGAATCCTTCATAATTTAGACTTTGAATATATTTAGAACCTTTTATTCTATGTACTTCGTCTAAATTATTCGCAGTTATATTAATGTGTTTAGCAACTCTGTTTTCATCATCATATATTACTGCACAAACATTTTTATTATTTTTTAGATAATATTTAGCTATTTCATTTGCTATTCCTCCTGATGATGTTGTTTGTCTTGTCTCTATATTCAAAGTGTAAGCAGAATATAACCCTTTATTGGCCAATATTTTTGCTTGACATCTTCCAGTTTCATAAAAACAAACTTTATTGCATACTCCACAGTTAATACATTTTTCCTTATTTATTATAGGTCTATAAAAACCTTCGCTATTTATTTTCATTTCAATTGCATTTTTAGGGCAAGCTAATGCACATGCACTACAACCACAACATTTATTATTCATACATTTTTCTCCCATTAATTGCATCTAAAATATATGTTTTTGATTCATTTCTTTTTTCAGCTAAAATATTATTTATATCTTCATAATTATTAACAATAAATTTTGTCTCTTCGAAATTTTCATCAATAAAAAATCCTTCCAAATCTATTAATTTTAATAAATTACATATTCTTGAGTTTTGAGACTTCCTATCATTATCTTTAAATCTTTTTAATACACTAAACTTTTTTTCAAATATTACTGAAAAAACCGTACCATGAAAAGAATCTGTGCATATAATTTCAGCATTTGCTATCAAATCAAGAAATTCCATTGGTCCAACTTCCGATTCTATTTTCCCCTTCTTAAAATATGCCTCAGGTTGAATTGGAATTATTCTTATTTCTAATCCAGTTTCTTTTTGTAAATTTTTTACATATTTCCAATAATATTTTTGCTCTCCTAAAAAGTAACAAAGAATATATTTAGTTTTATTCATATCAACTTTTACAAATTCATCCCATTGTTTTTTTTCTAATAACAAGGTTGGATCAAGTACTATATTTCCACTTTTATTTATTAATTTTTTAATAATATCCTTTCCGTCTTCTTCTCTGACAGATATATAATCAAATCTGTTTAATAAATTCTTTAATTTATTGTTTTGGTATGGATAATCATTTTGTTTTACTCCGAAACTTGGAGCATATGCTATTTTCTTTTTATTCTCATCTACAAAATCCAAAAAATATGTATAATCAATATTATTAGGATTCCATATTTGGTCACTTCCAACAATGAAATTATCATAAACTTGATTTAATTCTTTTAAATTTTTTTTATTATATTCTTCTTCAGTTAAATTTATTTTACTAAGAAACTCTTTAAATTTTTCACTTTTATTTTCTAAGTTTTTATAATATTTTTTCTTTATTATTTTATTTAAATATTTTTTCTTTCTATTATTTATATATATATTAATTTTTTTTATGTTTTTCTTTTCATTTTGGCTTTTATATTCTGGAATATATTTTATTAACTCCGTTTCGTACATACTACTATTTAAAAATTTTTGCAATGCATATGCTTGTAATGCAGTTCCATAATTTTGATAATGATACCAAGTTAATATAGCATTTTTCATTTTTTTATCCTTTCAATTTACATTACTTCATTTTTTTCTTTCTTTTGCAATTCTCCAATTTTTGTGATATAGATTTATAAATCTTATATGGAAATTTTAATATTTTTATAAATATATTTTTATTTTCTTCATGCTCAAATTTCTTTATAAATTTTCTTATAAACATCTTTACTGGATTTTTTTTTTCTATCCACGTTCCTGAAAAATGGTGTATACTATATGTTTCATCTGTCAAAGTTATTTTTCCAGTCGTCATTGATTTGGGAGAAAAATAGCTTTCTGGATATACAATAATTTCATCCTTAAGCTTTTGATATGTTCTTTGTGAATCATCAAGTCCATACTGTTTTAAAATCTCAGTTTGATAATGTGGGCAAGCCATCAAATTTAATGACCCATCTTCATTTATAAAATTTAATTTTTCATATAAATCTAATATATCCTTCAACGCAATATTATTTTTTTCTGCTCCAAATCCTAGCCCTAAGTTTACAGAATTTTCATATGTTATTCTTTTTTCATCTAATATTGGATCTCTACTTTCCCAACCACAAAACATTTTATCTTTTAGTAATTCATCTAATGGACGTAATAGTTCTACGTCTGTATCTAAATATATTCCTCCATAATTATAAATTATATCTATTCTAGCATAATCTGATACAAATGCCCATTTCTTTTCGTCATAAGCATCACTCATATATTTATTTTTTCTTACATCATAGTTAGTTTCATTCCATTCTATAATTTCATAGTCCGGACAAAATTTTTTCCATGATCCAATACATTTCTTGGCATCTTCTGGCAATTCATTTTTGCCAAACCAACAATAATGAATAACTTTAGGTATCATTATCATTTTCTCCTTTTCTATTTTTTTTCTTTATACTTATAAGTCCAATTCCTAATGAAAAATAGGCCAAATACGCAGCATCAACTTTCAGAGTTGCATTGTACCAAATAGTAATTATACAACATAGTGTGTTACATATCCCCATAGTTATCATATATTTATTATGTTCATCATAATTTTTAATTAAACATATTAATATAGTTATAAAAATTACTAAAAAAGCTCCAAAACCAATGTATCCTTCTTCCAAAAAAATCCATTGATGAGTAAACCATCTATAGTTATATTGTCCATATGACTTATAAAAATCACTTTGAAATATTCCGAAATTTGAAGTTTCACAATTTCCGAAACCAAGACCAAATAATAATTTTAATGTGTTATTATCAAAAAATATATTTGATATCTTCTTAAAAGCACCTATTCGTGGCAATCTATATCCATCATCATATGTACTTTGAGAATATTCTATAATCTTTTTAGGACTTGCTAAAATAGCATACATATCAGGATAATAATATTTTATTAGTATTAACCCCAAAATTAACCCAATAACTCCAACTGTAATTGCAAGCAATTTTCTAAATGAAAATTTAGAAATTAATATTGACACTATAAATATAACGCAAAAAAATAAATATGTCATTTTTTCTTCTGCAATACTAGCAATAATAAAAGAAGATATAATAATAAACATTAATTGGGATAATTTAACTTTTTTATTTAAATACATATTTAAATAATATGATATTAATAATGCATTAAATATATTTACACATGAACCATTTCCATACCCAAATATTCCTCCTACATAATCCATTGAATGATGTAGAATTGCAAATTGATATATCGCTAAAATCAAATTTAATATTTGAAATTTAAACAATTTGTCAAAAAATGGTTCTAAATCATCTACATTCCAATACATAATAATAGCTAGTAGAAATATAATCCCTCTAAAGTTATTTCTTATTGCCCATATAACTAAAGGTATATTTACATTATTAATTAAAGCACTAATAATTGATGCACAAAAAAATAACGCAATGCTTCCAGTAATTATTAAAAACTTTTTGTCAATCTTAAATTTATCTTTAATCATAAAAAATATTATAAATATAATAAAAAAGTCATTACAATATCTAACTATTGCACTAATATGTAATTCTGAAATTAGAATTTCCATTATTAAAGAAACATATAATATTGCAAAGGTTAATTTTTTACCATTTATCTTTCTAATTTTTTCTAACATCTATTTCACCCTTAATCATTTTTTTCAAGTGTTTTATTTTATTGTTCACCTTTTTTTCAAAAATATGAAAACATATCTTCTTCTTTTTTATTTTGTTAAAATTGTGAATCGTAACATTTCCAACTTCTAATTTTTCAAATCTATTTGGCAAAATTTTAAATATATCATTTACTAAGATTTTCTTATTTAATGTCATTTTTCTATCTTGAAAATGCATATACATATATTCCTCTTTTATTAATTTTCTATCTTTTATATAATACCTAAAAATCCTGCCTCTATCAAAAACATAAAGTGCTTGTATAAATTTTTCATCAATAAATGCTTGCTTTTTATAATCAAATTTTGTTCTTACAAATTTTGTCATTGATGATTTTATATTAAAAGAATAGTCTTCAGAAAACATCTTCTTTTTATTATCAATAAATAAAGTTCTTATATTTTCTTTTTCAAAAAAGAATTCATCAAATACGTCTATTTTGGGATTTTGAAAAGCCATTTTATACAATAGTTTTCCGTCATATTCTTTCATAAAAATTCTATTGTTTTCATACGTATTCTTATATAATATCATATGTCCTAGTTCAAAAATTCTGTCATATTTTTCTAGAATAGCATCTGTCATAAATTTATTTAAGTTCCCACAAATTATATCAATATCACAATGTCCCCAAAATTTATATTTATCTTTTATAAACTCTTCAAATATATATCCATATGCCGGCTTATAATCACACAATTTATATGGCTCTTCTAATGAAATTTTAAAATCAAACTTACTCTGGATTTTTTTTCTTATTTCTTCAAATGTCAAATATCTAACGAAAACATTATTAGGAAATTTATATGGCCTTTTATCATCCGTTATTATTAACCAATCATAATCACTATTATAACTACAACTTTTTAGGAAAACTTCTATATATGATGGCATTTTACCAAAATACAAAACTATAAAGCAACACTTTTTCATCATAAATCCTTTCTTTTTTTTATTTCACAATATTCTAAAAAATTATCAACACTATCAAATTCCGGCTTATGTTCCTTAAAAGTCTTTAAACATTTTTCAAAATGTCCAGAATCTCTTAAAACTTTTTCAACTGTACTGTTTAATTTATTACCAAATAAAAAACTGTATTCTCTTAGTACTTTTAAATCGGGTAATCTTCCTGTATTTTGATAATATTTTATAGCTATATTTTTTGCTTCTTCAATTTGTCTCTCTTTTCGCTTAAAATAATATTCTTTTATTGACATTATTTTTTTGGCTGGTACTCCTGCATATACAGAATTGTCATCGCAATCTTTTGTCACTATACTTCCAGCTCCAATAATCACATTATTTCCTATTTTTACATCCTTAGTAATTATCGAGTTCATACCTATAAAAACATTATTTCCAATTTCTACACTTCCCACATTTCCAGTTATAGTCCCATCAATTTGACTAGTTACACACCAGGTAAAATCATGAGTTAATATTTTTACCCCTTCTGTTATTTTCACATTTTCACCAATTTGTATCATATGAGGATTTTGTAAATCTATAAGTGTCTTTGATGGAACATATATTATTGTATTATTTCCTACCACAACACCTTTTTTTCTTAAAAAATCTATATACGTATTTGAATTATATTTACTTCCGCATTATCAATCTTTTAATTAATTCTTTAATAATCATTTTCATCTCTCCTATAAGTTAGCCTCTCGTACTAAATAAAAGTCTTAATTTTAATTATAAGATATGCTAGTCCACAAACTTTATGTTTTATCCAAAAGAATAAAAATTTCTTAGTTATCTTATCTTCATTATCATAAGTTGTATTTACTGCTTCAATTAAATCTTCGTCTAATAGAATATTTTTACATTTTTTATACTTATTGTTTATATCAGCACTAGCAATCATTTTCAACGCTGCAATAGAAAATGATATATACGTATATACTAATTTCACTTTTACATTTTCATTATAGTTCAAACTTTCAACTAATTTAAAAGTTTCTTTATAAAATTGTTTTACTTTTATATATCTATCTTCTCTATAAATATGTGTAAGTGACGTACTATTTTCACAATAATAATAATATGCATTCTTGCATATTGCTACAGTATTTATGTTAGCATATAATTTCAACAATGAATATACATCTTCTGAAATTATCTTTCTTTCAGAAACAAATTTCCATCCACATCTTTTTATAATTTCTAAAGAAAATAAAGCAGACCACGCTGTCATAATAATGTTTTTAGTATATTGTGGATATGTGTTATCTACTAAGTCTGGCAATAGCATCTCTTGTATTTCTTCATTTTTAAATACTAATTTTTCAGATTCTGGAATGAATGATTTTAAGACATTTTTTTTATTCAGAAACTTATAACCACATAGTACTATTTCGGCCTTTTCCTCTTCTGCTATTTTATATGTATCAGAAATATAGTTAATATCAACGTAGTCATCCCCATCAATAAAACATATGTACTTTCCATGTGCATTTTCTATTCCTGTATTTCTTGCCTCACCTAGTCCCTGGTTTTCTTTGTGAATAACTATAACTCTCTCATCATCGCTTTTATAATTATCACAAATTTTTCCGCATTCATCTGTTGAACCATCATCTACTAATATTATTTCTATATTTTTATATGTTTGATTTATTAGGCTATCTATGCACCTTCTTATATATTTTTCTATATTATAAATAGCAACAACTATACTTATTTTTTCTCCCATACTCTTTCCTCATATATTTTTATATGTATATAAAACTGAATTTTCAATATTGTATTCTTTAGACTTTTTAATTAAAAAATCTGAATATTTATCTATTTCTTTATATTTAAGTAATTTTAGCATTTTTTTATGCAAATCCTGAACATCGTTTTCTTGTGCCAAAAAACATTCATACTTCTCCTGTAAAAATTCCACAGCAGCTCCACTTCCATAAGTGGAAACAATCGGAGTTCCATAAGATGCAGCTTCATTAATTACTAACCCCCAACACTCTTTTTTGGAAGGCAGTACAAGCATTTTACAATTCAAATATTCCTTTTCTAAATTTGCTTTATTCAAAAATGATATTACTTGTACATTTTTTAAATCTAATTTATTAATTTGCTCTAATATATTATTAGTTCTATTTCCAGTACCAATAATCTTGAAATCCCAAGTAGGTTCTAATTTTGCCACTTTCAAAATAACATCTAACCCTTTATAGTCAAAATATTGTCCAACAGCTAAAATATACTCATCTCTATTTTTATTTTGTTTAGCTTTTAGTTCATTATTGCTCAATTCTTTTTTCGTTAATGAACTAAAATAATATGGAATAATTTTTGAACCATTTACAACTTTTAATATATTATGAGCTGATTTTTCGCCCGCAACTAAATAAGTTTCAGCACCTTTTAATGCCACTTTTTTTAACCAATTTTTTATTCCTTTTTCTCCAATAAATGTCTCTCCATCTAAATTTAATATATATTTTTTTCTAAAAATTCTCATTAATTTCATTGCAATTATCTGTATTGCACTATTATAACATCCAAAAATAATCACATCAAATCTTTTATTAAATATATACTTGATTATTTTCAAATCAAATGAATATTCATTCTTATATTTTATACCATTCAAATAATTAACCGCATAATTATTTTCAATTGATTTTGTCCATTTATCATCCCTATTTTTAGATTTTTTTCTTTCATATAAAACTGTTAAATCACATTTATCAGCCAACTCATTAAAAAATCTTACTCTATATGGCACTTCTATATTAGAAATATACAACACTCTTTTTAATTTATCCATACAAGTTATCTCTCCATCTGCTTAGCAATATCAGCATCAACAATCTCCTCACCAGACTTATGCTTTAGCTGTTCTTTAGAAGCATCAGACAAACCATTATCAATAGTAGCATTTACATCACATGTAGACAACTTGTCTAAATCCTCTTTGCTAACCTTCCCATCTCTATATTGTCTAACAATTGGTAATTCATACATTGAATATTTTTTCTTTGTCCAAAATTTTAATTTATGTCTAATTACCCACCAAGCTGGTATCCAAATATATTTATGCATAGCTGGTGAAACAGAACCAATCATCCAACAATTTCTTGAGCAATGTCTTACAGCATTTCTTACTTTTTCTGCTTTTTCTGAATTCCATAATTCATCCCAAGATTGCTCATTTAAATTTCCCATTACATTTTTACACTTAGTTCCATTACATGGCATTACATCTCCATATGGATCTATGAAAAATGTATCAAAAGCCATATCGCATGGTAATAATCTCTTTTGACCATATATGTAGTTAATTAATCCATGGTTAAAATATGCTCTAAACCATTTCTTAGGTGATTTAGAATCCAAAAGTTTATTAATTAAATTTTCAAACTCTTGTGCAACCATAGGTCTATCGTGAATAATATTTTTTGCTTCTACAAAATAGAAACTATTATGTAATGATGCTGTTGCGAATTCCATTCCCATTTCATTTGACAAATCATATAAAGCAACTAAATCTTTTGCATTTTTGTCTTGAACTGTCATTCCAAATCCAACATCTGGATGCTTCATTTCAACTAATTTTTTTAATGTTGAATATCCTTTGTTAAATCCGTCATTTAATCCTCTAATTTCATTATTAGTCTGTTCTAATCCTTCAATAGATATTCTTATTCCTACATTTGGAAATTCTTCACACAATTTTACTATTCTATCTGTAAAAAATCCGTTTGTTGAAATAACAATTCTGTCTGATTTTTTATATAATTCTCTTACAATATCAGCAAGATCTTCTCTTATAAAAGGTTCTCCTCCTGTTATATTTGTAAAATACATTTTAGGTAATTTTTTTATTGTTTCAATACTTATTTCTTCATCCGGTTTTGACGGTGCTTTATATCTATTGCACATCGTACATCTTGCATTGCATCTATATGTAACAATTACTGTACCATTTAATTTTTTTTCAGCCATATTCCTTATCTCCTATTAAATATTTTTTAAATACTCTTTTGCTACTACTTCCCAACTATAACAATTTTCAATACATTCTCTTGATTTCTTTGAAATTGTCTGTCTATTTTTTTCATCTAATATATCTATATTAATAATCTCTTCAAATTCATCTTTATTCTCAAAAAATAATATATTATCTTTAAGACTATTCATTATAGTCATAATATCTTTATTATTAACTATTACCGGTAACCCTGCAGACATTGCTTCTATTATTACCATTCCAAACGATTCTTGCTTAGAAAGGAATATAAATGCTTTAGCTTTATTATAATACTCTGCCAATTCTTTTCCAGGTTTCAATTCTCCCACATACTCAACTTGTTCATATATATTGTTATTTTTTACATATTCATCAATCTTATTTTTATATTCTTGGTCAATTATTCCACCTGCATAAACATATTTAAGACTTTTATTTTCTCTTAAATATTTACTTAGCATTTCAATTGCTCCAAGTTGGTTCTTTCTATCACAAACAGAACCTGATTGAAAAAATATAACTTCATTACTATTATTTTCTTTAGGTTTATAAATATCTGTATTAACTCCATTATCTATTTTTACAATCCTATTACTATTTACTCCAAGTTTATTTATGAAATAATCTCTTGTTATATTATTTAAAACAAAAACTTTGTCTGCATTTTTTACACAAAAAACTTCTTGAAAGTATTTTTTCTTTATTGTGCTTTCTATATCTTCCCATTTTCCATTCCAAATATAACTATGAACTGTATATATTAATTTGGTTTTTCTTCTAATCTTTTTTGAAACCAATTTACAAAAGAAAAACATATTATATTGATTATGAAAATGCACAACTATTTCTTCATCCGAATTTTTTATCTCTTTTTTCAGAGCTTTTGCCAAATTAATTGAATACACAACTCTTTTTAATTTATGCATTATTCCTAAACTAACATCCTTTTTTCTAAAACATTTTGGCACATTTACTTCTTTTATTCTTAAATCTGTATCTTGTCTGTTTTTATCTTTTATATCTAATATTTCATAATTTACTTTTTCTTTCTCAAATACTTTAGCAAGTTCCTCTACTACAATTTCAGTTGCTGCTCCCATATTAGCCGGAATTGATGTATAACCTGTACCAACTTCAAGAATCTTCATTATCTTTGCATCCCTTCATATATTTTCAATATTTTTTTTGTATATTTTTCTATTGTTTCTATTTCTATATTCTCACAATTCTCTGTATACTTTTTAAGTAATTTTCTATTGTCCCATAATTTAAGTACTTTGTTTTCTAAATCTGCTGCATTTCCTGCTTCAAATACTTCTCCAGTTGTTCCTATATTAATTAATTCAGGTATTCCTCCAATATTAGAGCCAATAACTGGTGTTCCATACATTTGTGATTCGATAACAGAAAATGGACAATTTTCATACCATTCTGATGGATAAATACTCAATCGTGCCTTTGATACTAATTCTTTTAATTCTCCTCCTGTTTTAAAACCTACAAAAATAGCATTTTCATTGTTTTTTATTTCGTTTTCTAATGGTCCATATCCTGCAAATACAAATTTTATATTTTTTAATCTTTTCACAACTTTTAGCAATGTTTCTGTTCCTTTGTCTTTGCAGAACTTTCCAAAATTAATAATATAATCTTCTTTTAAATATTCTTCTTTTTCCTGCATGTCTACAAAATTATGTATAGCAATAGTTTTATTTTTAAATTCTTCTTGTGTATCCAATTTCTTTTTCATAAATTCACTTGGGCATATTATCTTATCAACATATTTATATATTTCTCTTTTATGCCAATATGTTGAATCTAGTGAGCCTATTAAACTTTTTAACTTAGAATTTTTAAGACATTTTGTTTTATAGCAGCTCCAATAATTTCCATTCAAACATTTTTCACATATATTTACATTTGTATCAAATAAGCCATGACTTGGACAAATTAGTTGATAATCATGAGCTACATAAAACAACTTTGCATTATGGTTTCTTTTTTTATAATTTCCTATAGCTAATATGATTGAAGGCGTTAAATGATATTCTATATTGTTTAATATTATTAAATCTGGTTTATAATTATTAAGTAATTTTTTCATTTTGTTTTTAGCTTCGTTAGAATAAATTAGTTTATAAACCTTCAAGGCATTTTTAATATTATTTTTAGTTAAATCTAAATTACTCACATACAAATTATACTTATTAGCTAATGTATTATTTTTATTTTCTAGTCCAAAATATTGTACTTCATGTCCTTGAGTTTCCAAATATTTTCCAAGTTTTATAACATATGTCTCAGCTCCGCCTTTGGGATATAAAAATTTGTTTACAAGTAATATTTTCAAATTAATTCACTCCAATTTATTTTCTATACAACTTCTCAGTTTTCTCAACAACATCATCCCAATTATACTTATCCAAAATATAATCAGAAATAGATTTATCATCAAATCTATTCTCGCCATTAAGACAAGAGTTTAATTTATCAATCAAATCCTCCAAGTTACTCTTCTCAAAAGTAGTTCCATACTCTCCGCAAACCTGTACATTCTCTTCGATATCACTAACAAGGCAATTCTTGCCGTAGCTCATAGCCTCTAACAAGCTAATTGGCATACCCTCAACATCACTTGGTAAGCAATATAAATATGTATTACTAAATAACTCTTCTAATTCTTCGCCTTGCACAAAACCTGTCATTATAATTCTATCATCTTGTTTTGCTTTTTCTTTTATCTCATCTAAGAAATCATTTGTATGGCTTGATCCACCAGCAATTACCAATTTTTTATCTGTATTTACATTTCTAAAAGCATCAATTAGTAAATCTAATCTTTTTTCTGGTACAATTCTTGCCAAATATAATATATAACTATCTTTTTCTAGTCCATATTTTTCTTTTATTATATTTGCTTGTTTTTGCACTGGCTTGTTTACACCATTTTCTATAAAATTAGTATCTCTATTATAAGTATCTTTAAAATACTTTTGTACACCTTTTGATAATACTATAATTTCATCTGCATATTTAGCAGCACATTTCTCTCCAAATTTTATATACTTTGTAGCAAAACCGCCCCATTTAGAACGTTGCCAGTCTAATCCATGTATTGTTACTACTGTTCTTTTTCCAAATAAATGTGGTATCCATAGCATTGCACAACTTCCCTCTGCATGATAATGAATGCAATCATATTTTCCAAATGCAACTCTTATACTTGCAAAAAATGAATATATTAATGCATCTAATCCTTTTTTATTTATTGTAAAAACAGTTTTAATATTTATTCCTTTATATTCTTTTATTTTCTTTGTTTTAATTTTTTTATCAGAAACATTATTTCCTTTTCTATTGTACACGTCAACAGTATGCCCTTTTCGTACAAGTCTTGTTGCTAGCTCCTCAACAACAACTTCAACTCCACCTTCTCTTGATGGAATCCTTTTATGTCCTAGCATTGCAATTTTCATTTATATTCCCCTTTATTTAGCACCTTTTTTATATACTACTGATTTCACTGTCCAAATTAATATTTTAATCTCAAACACCAAACTCTTCTTTTCAAAATATTCCATATCCAAATCTAATCTATCCTTAAAAGTAACATCATTTCTACCTCTAATTTGCCACAATCCTGTAATTCCTGGCTTAACAGCAGTAATATAATGATAAGCATCTCCCATATCATCAACCTCTCTAGGTAGATATGGTCTAGGTCCAACAAGACTCATTTCTCCTTTAAGAACATTTACAAATTGTGGAAACTCATCTATTGATGTTTTTCTAATAAATTTTCCTATTTCTGTCACTCTTGGGTCATTTTCCAATTTTTTGTTTATTTTATATTCTTTTCTTGCTTCTTCATTTTCTTCTAAATACTTTTCTAATTTTTCATCTGCTCCCATAACCATAGATCTAAATTTATACATTTTGAAGATTTTACCATCTTTTCCAATCCTATTTTGAGAATAGAAAATTGGTCCCTTATCTCCAACTATAAAATTCACTATGTATAATACCACTGTCATTGGTATTAAAATCATAATTCCAACCAATGCTCCAATTATATCTATAATTCTTTTTAAAGTTTTATTTACAATCCCTTCACTTTGTTTAAATTTTAACATTTCTTTTGTAACTGTTGGTAATCCATACATGTTTGTAACTATATTCTCAACAATTTCTTCACGAGCTAAATTTGTATTCACTTTAGCCTCCTTCTTAAAAAATTCCTAAAAACATTTCTTTTTTATTTTTTACTTTTTATTTTCCACAAAATCTCTAATCAACAAATAAATTAAAATTCCAGTAATTACACCAAACGAATCTAATACAACATCAGTTACTTGGGCACTTCTTCCAGGCACAAAATATTGATGCAATTCATCTGTACCCGCGTAAAAGGCGCCAAAAAGCAAGCTTCCTAATATCTTTTGCTTCTTGGTTTTCTCCATTGAATATGCATAATTCATTATTAAAAGTCCTCCAATTGTATAGATTGTGTAATGAGCTCCTTTTCGTACAACTTTTTCTATTCGTTCCATTGTTTGTTTATTGGGTTCTTCTTTATCTTTTGTTATTACATTTATTATTATTTTTGTCACTTTTGAGCTTGTTCCACTTGATTTGGTTCCACCTTGATTTGAGAAATTAAATATTACTATCATCCATATTACTATTAATATTGCTTTTATTATTTTTATTTTTGTTTTTTTGTCGATTTTTTTCATATCAAATTTACTATATCATTTATCATTTTTTTTTTCAATACTTTTTGTCGATTTTTATTTTCCAAAAAAAGCCAAAATAAGAAATCATTGTATTTCAAATGATTTCTTATTTTTATTTCAATCTATTCTATTAATCATTAAGCCTCTGGCTCAATTAAACCATAATTTTTACCATCTTTTAATTTATGAATAACATTAACTTTAGAAGTTTCAACATTAACAAAAACTAAGAACATTTGAGATGGTCTTTCTTGTAATTTTAATTTTGCATCTTCTGGAGTCATAGGTTTGATTTCATAATATTCTGTTTTTAATATTTCATCAGTAACCTCATGAACTGGTGCTTCAACATCTAAAGCTTTTAAACTTGCATCTCTCATCATTTTGTCTTTCTTTGTTTTTGCTTTTCTTATTTGTCCTTCTAATATATCTATATCTTTATCTATAGATGCATATAAATCTCTATCCTCTGTAACTGCTCTAAAAATTTCCCCATTTGCTGATACTCTAATTTCTGCTATTTGTGCTGTTTTTTCTACTCTTATTACAACATCAGCTTCTGCATCTTCAAAGTATTTTGCAATTCTGTCCATTTTTCTTTCTACATAATCG